>JAICJP010000029.1 GCA_025928375.1 Candidatus Sulfotelmatobacter sp. | reverse complement strand
GCTGCACGCCATTGGCGACATGCCCCTCGCAGCAACAGTGGCGTTCAGTTCTATCGCAGGCCGTTTCGGAAATCCGGGCCAGACCGATTACAGCTCGGCCAATGATCTGCTCTGCAAAATTACCTCCGGCTTCCGCACGACGCGGCCGGCCACCCGAGCCATAGCGATCGACTGGACGGCTTGGGGCGGAATTGGCATGGCCACTCGCGGCTCAATTCCGAAAGTCATGGAGATGGCTGGAATCGACATGCTGCCTCCCGAAGCCGGCGTCCCGCTGATTCGGCGTGAACTGACTTCAGGTGGAACCCGCGGCGAAATCGTGATCGGTCTGAGCCTGGGCGTGCTCCTCAAAGAGTGGGACGAGACCGGCGGATTCGACACATCGAAGCTGGCCGCCAAGGGCCCGATGTCAGGCAAGGTCGCCAGAGCAGGACTGTTTACTCCCTTTGTCTTCGAAACCACCCTCGACCCAAAAATCCAGCCATTCCTCTACGACCATCAGATCGACGGTACTCCTGTTCTTCCCGGCGTGATGGGTGTCGAAGCTTTTGCCGAATCGGCGCTGGCGCTAGTTCCCGGATGGCACATTGAAGCGTTCGAAGAAATCAGTTTTCTCGCGCCCTTCAAGTTCTACCGTCACGAGCCGCGAACCGTAACAGTTGAAACCGTGATCCGGCCACGCGTCGGCGGCCTGGTCGCCCAGTGCCGCTTGATCGGATACAGGTCGCTGCCGAACCAAAACGAGCCTCAGGCGAACACCCATTTCACCGGGCGCGTGCTCCTGACCAGACAAGCGTTGCAGACCACCACTGCCACTCCCGTGAGACCCGAAGGCAATCTCATTGACGCCAGTGACATCTACCAACTCTATTTCCACGGCCCGGCGTACCAGGTCGTGAAGAAAGCCTGGTGGAATGGCAAGCAAATCGTAAGTTTGATGTCCGACGAATTGCCCGCCAATCACCACCCCGCCGGACTGGTCACGTTAGTCTCGCCGCGCCTGATCGAGCTCTGCTTCCAGACAGCCGGTATTTGGGAGATGGGCATCGACAGCCGCATGGGATTGCCGCTCCACATCGATCATCTCAGCGTGGCTCCTACAATCACCGAGCCAGCGAACGGACCGCTGTATGCGGTAGTCAGTCGCAAGCTCGACCAAGACTGCTTTGATGCTGAAGTCATCGATGTCTCCGGTAATCGTCTGCTCCAGCTTAGCGGTTATCACACCATCGCGCTTCCTGACTCCATCGACGGTACCAAGTTGAAGCCACTACGCACAGCCATGACGCCGGACCTGGTAGCGGCTTGATCGTGAGCCGAGAGCCCGGTTCGAGTGGGGGGCTTATGAACTATGAATTTGAGCGCGTTGCCATTGTGAACCGCGGCGAGGCTGCCATGCGTTTCATTCACGCAGCCCGCGACTTCAATCAGGAGCATGGCACATCCCTCAGGACCATCGCTCTTTTTACGGATTGCGAGCGTCACGCCATGTTCGTCCGCGAGGCCGACGAAGCTTTCTCTCTCGGGCCGACGCGAGTGCTCGATCCGACTACGCAACAATGTAAGAGCAGCTACGTTGATTACGGATGCCTGCAGCGTGCCCTGGCGGCAGCGCGGGCCGAAGCCGTATGGGTAGGCTGGGGATTCGTCGCCGAGCAAGCCACCTTCGCTGATCTCTGCCGCCAGATGAACATCGTCTTCATCGGCCCCGACGGCGACACTATGCGTCGGGTAGGCGACAAGATTGCTTCCAAGCTGCTCGCCGAGCAGGCAAACGTACCCGTCGCTCCCTGGAGCCACGGACCGGTAGAAACTGTCGATGAAGCGCTGACCCATGCTCGCCGTCTCGGCTATCCTCTGCTGATCAAAGCCACTGCCGGGGGCGGCGGGCACGGAATTCGTAAGGTCACAACGGAACATCAGCTCGTGGACGCGTTCGAGTCGGCCCGCAGCGAAGCCTTCAAAGCGTTTGGCGACCCCACAGTCTTTCTGGAAAGGCTGATCACCGGTGCTCGCCACGTCGAAGTGCAGATCATTGCCGACAATTTTGGCACCACTTGGGCTGCCGGCGTGCGCGACTGCACGGTCCAACGCCGCCACCAGAAAATTCTCGAGGAAGCTCCCTCTCCGGCACTCTCTCCCGCTCAGGATCTGGAACTCCGTAACGCCGCCGTCCGTTTGAGTCAATTTGCCGGCTACCGCAATGCTGGGACTGTAGAATTCCTGTACCAACCGGACCTGCAAGTCTTCTCCTTCATGGAGATCAATACCCGCCTCCAGGTAGAACATCCCGTGACGGAGTGCACCACGGGCTTGGACCTGGTGAAGTTGCAGATTCACGTTGCGCGCGGTGGACGTTTGCTCGGTGACCCGCCGCGAAGCAATGGCAGCGCGATCGAAGTTCGCCTCAACGCCGAAGATCCGGACAATCTCTTCGCTCCATCCCCCGGCTTGATTCAACGCTTCAAAATTCCAACTGGCCCTGGTATTCGCATCGATACCGGTGTCGACGAGGGCGATACCGTTCCTGCCGAATTTGATTCCATGATCGCCAAGGTCATCGCCTATGGACGGGACCGCAAAGAAGCGATTTCCCGCCTGCGGCGTGCTCTGCGTGAGAGCGTCGTTGTAATCAAGGACGGAGCAAGCAACAAATCGTTCCTCCAGGGATTACTTGCCCGGGGCGATGTTCAGCGTGCCGAAGTACACGTTGGTTGGCTCGATCGCCTGGCTGCCTCCGGCGATCACCTTTCGCGCGAGTACGCCGATGTTGCCCTGGTGCACGCCGCCATCGAGTCGTACGAAGCGCAAGTGGCTGTGGAGCAGGCTCAGTTCTATGCGTCCTCCGTGCGAGGCCGGCCGCAGATTCACAGCGAACTGGGGCGAACCGCCGAGTTGCGCTATCGTGGCCAGTCGTATTCACCAAAGGTCTGTCGCCTCGGTCCTGAAGCTTACCGGGTAGAAGTCAATGGTTCCCGCATCGAGGCGGAACTCGAATCCCTGGGCCCCTTCGAACATTGGCTTACCGTTTTCGGTCGGCGCTTCCATATTGTCTCCGCCCTTCAAGGGTCGAGCTACCGCATTGAGGTCGATGGCATTTCGCACAGAATCGATCGTGACGACGGTGGCATTGTCCACGCACCCTCGCCCTCAGTTGTCGTTTCCATCGCCGTTGCCCCCGGGGACTCAGTGTCTGCGGGCGATCGCTTGCTTGTGCTCGAGGCCATGAAGAT
Organism: Candidatus Sulfotelmatobacter sp.; assembly: GCA_025928375.1. Classification (GTDB taxonomy): domain Bacteria; phylum Acidobacteriota; class Terriglobia; order Terriglobales; family Acidobacteriaceae; genus Sulfotelmatobacter. The sequence continues at coordinate 19,315 of JAICJP010000029.1, read as the reverse complement.
GGAAATGCAGGTTCTGGCTCCTTTTTCTGGAAAGGTCCGCCAGGTGATGACTATGCGCAATGTGCAGGTGGATGCTGGGGCTCCGCTCGTCCAGATTGATCCCAGCGCGGACGATCATTCCACCTCCAAAGCCGAGCCCATTGGTTTCTCTGCACACCCTGCGGAGGAAAATCAGCAGCGGCCTGCTTCTGAGGCTCGGAAGAGTCTCGAGCAATTGCGCCAGCTCATGCTGGGTTTTGACGTCGATCCAAAAGAGAGTGGTCGCCTGCTTTCCGGTTGGAAAAAGAATCTCCGGTCCGGGGATCTCGAAACGCGGGATCTGGAAGATGACGTCCTGAACATCTTTGTGGATATTTGCTCTCTTTTCCGGCGCGAGCCTGAAGTGAACCATCGCGCCAGTGGTGAGGAACCGAGTTCGGAAGCTTATTTATTCTCCTATCTCCGGATGCTCGCAACGCGCGGGGAAGGCCTGCCGCTTCTATTCGTGGATGCCTTGCGCCGTGCTCTGTCGCACTATGGCGTCAACAGCCTTGATCCTTCTCCGAAATTAGAGGAGAGCCTGCTCTGGATCTACAAATCGCATCAGCGGGTTGAATCTCAGATCCCGGTAGTCCTGGCTGTACTGGAACGTCGTCTGTCTCCCGTCGAGACGCTCACTTCTGCAACCGAAAATTCCTTCCGCCTTCTGCTCGATCGCCTGATTGCCGAGAGCAATGGACACTTTCCCGCCGTCAGCGATCTTGCTCGCGAAGTGCGTTACCGCTACTTCGATCAACCTCTGTTCAATCAGGCTCGAAAACGCATATACGACAAGGTGGAAGAACAACTCGCCTGCCTCGCCGCCAATCCGGAGTTGGACGATTGTCACGAGCGCGTGCGCGATCTGGTCGAATGTCCTCAGCCCCTCGTCGGTCTGCTCTCGAGTCAGTTCGCCGGCGCCGGCACGGCGATGCAAAAACTGATGCTGGAAGCCATTCTGTGGCGGTATTACCGCATTCGCAATCTGCAAAAGTTCCGCTCATTCGACGAAGACGGCCGATGCTATGCAACCGCGGAATACGAGCACGAAGGCAGGCAGATCCATGTCTACGCCACTCATTCCGGCTATGCCGGCCTCCGCGAATCTGCCGCGGCCATGTGCCGCGTTGTGGCGGACACTCCCGCAGATCACGACGTGGTCGTGGATTTCCATGCCTGGAGCACAGGTCCGCTCGGCGACCCCGACATCACTCAGCAGCACGTCTCTGCGCTGCTGAATGCGACAGAGTTTTCTCGTCCCATTCGCCGCATTGTGGTCGAAGTCGCCAGTCCCTTCCACAGTGACGGAGTCGGAGGAATGCAACACTTTACCTATCGCGCCGGGCAACATGGCTTTGAAGAGGAGAAGCTCTATCGCGGAATCCATCCCATGATGGCCAAGCGGCTACATCTGTGGCGGCTCAACAATTTTAATATCGAAAGACTAGCCTCGATCGAAGACGTTTATCTGCTGCGAGCTGTGGCTAAAGAAAATCCCAAAGACGAAAGGCTTATCGCTGTTGCCGAAGTTCGCGACGTAACCCCGCGCTGCGAACAGAGCGGCCGAATCGTCGCGCTACCACACTTGGAACGCATGCTGTCCGAAGCGGCTGCCGCGATTCGTGTGTTTCAATCGCACCGTCCAGAGAAACAGCGCCTCTACTGGAATCGTATTTTCTTGTACGTATGGCAGCCGCTCACATTGGGACGCGAGGAATTTCGTGACATTGTGAAGAGGCTTGCGCCTTCGGTAGAGGGGCTCGGGCTCGAGCAAGTCGTCATTCGTGCGCGCATCCCCAGTCCCGCGACCGGCGAGTTGCGGGATATGACCGTTCGCATTTCCTCTCCAGCCGGCAGGGGAATGCTGATTACTTTCCGTCCTGCCGACAAGATGCTGCCCATGCGTCCACTGGCTGAATACGACCAGAAGGTCGTCCGCATGCGACAGCGTGGAATGATTTACCCCTACGAAATTATCCGCATGTTGACTCCGCCCCAGAAACACACGCGCGCGGAGTTTCCACCCGGCGACTTCGCCGAATACGATCTTGATGCCGGCGGAACATTAGTGAGGGTCGATCGCCCGTACGGGCAGAACAAGTGCAACATCATTCTCGGCGTGATCCGCAACTTTACCAGTAAATATCCTAAAGGCATGGCGCGCGTGATCTTGCTGGGAGATCCGAGCAAGGACCTGGGAGCCTTGGCGGAAGCAGAATGCCGCCGCATCATGGCCGCCATCGACCTGGCGGAAGAAATGAAGGTTCCCCTCGAGTGGTTCCCGATTTCAGCGGGAGCAAAAATCTCGATGGATAGCGGCGTCGAAAATATGGATTGGATCGCGCGAGTGTTGCGCCGTCTCGTCGAGTTCACCCAAGGCGGGGGTGAGGTTAATCTCATCATTAATGGCATCAATGTCGGTGCGCAGCCCTACTGGAACGCCGAAGCCACCATGCTCATGCACACGCGCGGCATTCTGGTCATGACGCCCAAAGCAGCCATGGTGCTTACCGGCAAACGTGCGCTGGATTATTCCGGAGGAATTTCCGCGGAAGACAATCAGGGCATCGGCGGCTACGACCGCATTATGGGCGTCAACGGCCAGGCACAGTACTGGGCGCATGATGTTGATGAGGCCTGTCACATCCTGTTCCGCCACTACGACCACACGTATGTCATGCCGGGCGAGCGCTTTCCGCGCCGGGCGGCTACTTCCGACGCGATCGAGCGCGACGTTCAGGATTTTCCGCATGCCGGCGATGGATTCGCGCGCGTGGGCGACATTTTTAACAACGAAACCAATCCCGGCCGCAAGACCTCATTCGATATCCGCAGCGTCATGATGGCTACCGTGGACCAGGATCATGCTCCTCTCGAACGTTGGGCAGGCATGCGAGCCGCCGAGACTGCGGTCGTCTGGGATGCTCATTTGGGTGGATATCCGGTATGCCTGATAGGAATGGAATCGCGGCAACTTCCACGCCTCGGGTTCGTTCCCGCAGATGGTCCCGATCAGTGGACGTCGGGAACTCTGTTTCCGCAATCGTCCAAGAAAGTCGCTCGGGCGATCAATGCCGCCAGCAACAATCGTCCAGTCGTGATGTTGGCCAACCTTTCCGGCTTTGACGGCTCGCCGGAATCCATGCGGCGTTTGCAACTCGAATACGGGGCAGAAATCGGCCGTGCCATTGTCAATTTCAAAGGGCCCGTCGCTTTCTGCGTCATTAGCCGTTATCACGGTGGCGCGTACGTCGTGTTCTCGCGGGCGTTGAACGAGCAACTCGAAGTCGCCGCGCTGGAAGGAACCTACGCATCTGTCATTGGCGGCGCTCCGGCAGCTGCGGTGGTCTTCGCGGGTGAAGTTGAGACTCGCGCCCGCAAGGATCCTCGCCTCCAGGAGTTGACGCAGGCGATGGCGAAGGCTGACGGTCCGGAAAAGATACGCCTCCGAGCGCAGTGGGATGAGTTCTTCAGTGTGATTCATTCCGAGAAGCTGGGAGAGATGGCAGCTGAATTCGATCGCGTGCACAGCGTTCAACGGGCGCTCGCGGTGGGCGCGCTCGACTGCATCATTCCGCCTCACAGGTTGCGCCCTTACCTGATTGATGCCATCGAGCGAGGAATCTCGAAAGAGGAAGCGAAACTCGGGAACCAGATAACACTCGTGGAGGAAGCGGCATAAACTCCTGGCCGCTGATGTCTATGGATATGTACTTACTCGAGCAGAGGGAGCAGGACGTACCAGAGTCGAACGACTGGCTCGGGGCGCGTGAACGCGATCACGTCCGCACTCTCAATTTCCTGAAGCGCCGCGCAGATTGGCGGCTAGGGCGTTGGGCAGCCAAGTGCGCCATTGCGTCTCTCCAGAATATCCCCTTGCACGCTGATCTCCTCGCGACTATCCAGATTTGCCCCGCTCCTTCGGGACAACCGGAAGTATTGCTGCACGGCAATCCTGCGGACGTGACGATCTCCATCAGTCACAGGTCTGGGGTCGCGATCTGTGCTCTGGCCGCGAATTCTGTGCGGCTGGGATGCGATCTGGAAGTCGTTGAACCTCACAGTGCCACCTTCGTCGCAGACTACTTCACACCCGAAGAACAGGAACTGATCGAGCGGGCGGCCACGAACGACCGCTGGCGCCTGGTCGCGATGTTATGGAGTGCGAAAGAAAGCGCGTTGAAAGCGTTGCAGGAAGGGCTGCGGCGCGATACCCGCTCGGTGGTGGTCAAGCCTGCAACACTCTCCGGCGGCGAGGCATGGAGTTCGATCGAAGTTCATTCGATCGAAGGCGAGTGCTTTCGCGGCTGGTGGCGGGAAAGAGACGGGGGGGTGCAAACCGTAGTCGCAGATGATTTTTTCTCTCCACCGATTCAACTGCAAGCGCCCAATTCCGCCGACCAAAAATCCGCAGTCGACGCCGCGTAGATTTCCGCAGTTCACTTGTTCATTTTTTTGGGCTTGGAACCTCCACCCACTTTCGCGCGGCACTGCTTGCCAGCACTGAGTCCAGAATTACCATCTGTCGCAATCCGTCAGCGAACTGGGGGTACTCAATAGAGTCCGTAGCGCTGATCGACGCGTAGAAACGCCGGAACACTTGCTTGAAAGTGTCATCGTAGCCTTCGCTGTGTCCACCGGGAAGATCGGCATAACCGCGCGCTTTTCCCGTAAGCAGCGATGGATCTTTTACAAAAATTGAGTTTCCGGTATCGCGATGACCTACCCAAAGCTCGTCCGGCCGTTCCTGATTCCAGGCAACCGAAGCCTTGCTTCCATAGATCTCGATGCTCAAACCATTCTTTCGGCCGGCGGAGACCTGGCTGGCAGTCATGGCCCCGCGAGTACGATCGCCCATGCGGAAGACGACTGCGCCAAAATCTTCGGTGTCAACCGGAGTTTCGACGTAGTCTTCCGGGCTCATCATCTTGTTCGCGAAGGTCTCGACGGAGCCCTTGGGCTGTTTGCGCGTCTTGTGAAATGTTTGAAGATCCGCGCACAAGGAACTCACGCGCAGTCCGGTGACGTGTTCGGCCATATCAAAAAAATGCGAGCCGATATCGGCCATGGCACGCGACGCCCCTGCCGCTTTTGCGTCTACGCGCCAGTTCCAGTCGGTGTCGTAGAGCAGCCAATCCTGGGAATAGGTTCCTTGCACGACGAGAATTTCGCCAAGTTCGCCGGCTTCCCGCAGAGCCCGCATCTGCTGGACCTGCGGGTAATAACGCAGATTGTGGCAAACGCCATTGCGAAGTTTGCTGCGCGCCGCCAGCGCAACGAGTTCTTCCGCTTCGGCGACTGTCGTAGTGAGTGGCTTTTCGCAGAGAACATGTTTTCCGGCCTGCAGCGCCTCCTTGGCCATCGAGAAATGCTGTGCGTTGGGCGTGCAGATATCCACGGCGTCAATGGTCTGATCGTGAAGCAATTTGCGATAATCGCTCGTGGCTTGGGGAACAGAGAAGGCCGCAGCCAGGCGCGCAGTGGCATCGTCATTCCGGCCGAAAATAGCAGCGGCTTCAACCGACTCGACCCGCTGCACCGCTTCCAGGTGCACGCGGCCCATAAATCCGGTTCCAAGAATTGCAGTTCTGATTGGCTTCATCTTTCCTTTTCCCTCTGCCTGTTATTAAGACCACCAAGCCGCCGCAGGTTTTTCGCGAACAACAATGCTGTTCAGGAAGGCGGCCGCCTTGGTCAAGCCTTCGCTGGGAGACATCAAGCTATCTTCGTGCTCGATAGAGATCACCGAGTCGTATCCAAACATGCGCAGAGTAGAAATGAACTGGCTCCACCATTCGGCGCCGTGGCCGTAGCCGCAGGTGCGGAATATCCAGGAGCGGTCACGCTCTTCGGTGTACGGCTTGGTGTCGAGAACGCCGGTGCGGAGCAGGTTTTCGGAGTAAAGCTGCGTGTCCTTGGCATGGACATGGAAAATGGAATCCTTGAGCACGCGGATCGCCCCGATGGGATCGATCTGCTGCCAGAAAAGGTGGCTGGGATCGTAATTACAGCCTACGTTGTTCCCCGCGATTGAGCGCAGTTTCAGCATGGTCTCCGGATTGTAGGCGACAAATCCGGGATGCATCTCCACAGCAATTTTCACTCCATGCTCCGCGGCGAACTTGGCATGTTCAATCCAGTAGGGCGCAACGATTTCGTTCCATTGCCAGTCGAGAATTTTGCGGAAATCTGGCGGCCACGGGCAAGTAATCCAGTTGGGTGCGATGGCGTTGGGCGAATCGCCGGGACATCCGGAAAAGTCCACCATCATCTCCACTCCCAGCTTTTCCGCTAAAAGGATCGTTCTGCGGCTGGTCTCGCGATGTTGCCTGGACAGATCTTTGTCGGGATGGAGAGCGTTGCCATGGCAACTTAGGGCACTGATGCTGAAGCCGTGATCGTCGAGCATCTTCTTGAAATCGGAGAGCGCAGATCTGTTCTCGATCAGCGAGAGCTTGCAGTGGGCGTCGCCGACGTAATTCCCGGTGGCGAGCTCGACCGTGTGGATGTTCAGATGCGAGAGCTTTTTTAGGACCTGGTCGAGCGGCAGTTGGGATAAGAGCGGGGTGAAAACGCCAATACGCATACGAGTTTCTTTCTCCTGATGAAAACCGCACAATTTTACACTTCTGGCGCGGTTTCATTTTGCAGGTCGTATGTTTCGTGGATTCTTCTGCGGCCCGTCTCGGGCTCGCCTGTTTTCACATCGATCGCCTGTGGAAACTGCAGGCATGGCGAAGACGCGGATAGATTACGAGGCGCGGTTCAATTGTATTTTGGTAGGAGGGGGCGAATCTGGAGCCGCTTGTTGTGGGTTAGGCAATTCCTGGGTCGCGAAAACTTCTTCGATGGCGGTAAGAAGCGCGCCTGATTTGGCTTTGTCGATGACGCGCAAAATCCCGTGGCGTTCCGCCTCGCCGGTCACGGCAGAACAGTACATCGTGAACATAACGATCGGGATCTGGGGCAATAGCACTTTGATAGCTGCAGCCGCCTTCAGACCGTCCATCTGTGGCATGGCAAAGTCCAGGACGACCAGATCGGGCTTGAGTTCTACAGCTTGAGCAACGGTCTGGCGGCCAGTTACGGCATCGCCGCAGATTTCCCATCCGTCATGGGATTCAATCATGCCGCGGACTCGCCGCAGCACGGACTCGTGATCGTCGGCAATGAGGATGCGTTTCAACGCCCAAGAACCTAGATTAAAGCTATTCCAAGCTGTTTGTAGGGCACCATACAGGATTATGCGTAGGGGTGGTTTGGCGCATTTTGCGCTATCCGGTCCAGGTGCACATACCCTAGGTTACGCTGACTGTTGTAGCGTTCCCCAGAGTTTGCGTGCAGCAAGAGCAAAAAACCTCGCGTCCCTGGCGCATTGTCGCCGCCGAAACTTCGGAGGAGATGGACTCCCAACGTCTCCTGACGCTTCTTGAGGAACTCAATCACGCGCTGCAGCAGCAGGGCATGGTGAAACCGGACGGTGAAAGCCGCCGGGGAAAACTCGGATAGCTCCAACCTATCCCTGACCTGCGGATTTGTTAATATGTCGAAGCCGTCTGGGGCTCGTGTTTTCTGGGGGAGATTCTTGCGCCAATTCCGACTATTTTTTTGCTGTCTCGGGCTGATTGCGATTTCAAGCGGGATCTTGGCTGCGCAGAACGTCGCAGTCGATGCTTCCATGCCCCCGCCTCCCCATGAGAAGAAGATCGTTCTCAAGCATGTGCTGGTAATCGGGGAGACCAAGGGATTCGAGCACGACTCAGTTAGCGATGCCATGGCGGCGGTCTACAACATGGGGCGCGAGAGTGGGTTGTGGGAAACCGTCCTGCGCACCGACACCGAACTGATCACCAAAAAGGAGTTGTCGAAAAACGCGAAGAACCTCGATTACTTCGACGCAATCGTTTTCGCGAGCACCACGGGCGAACTCGACCTGGATGACGGGCAGAAGAAAGACATGATGTCGTTCATCAAGGAAGATGGGAAAGGGTTCGTCGGCATTCACGCGGCACTGGATACGAACTATAAGTGGCCAGAATATGGAGAGATGATCGGAGGCTGGTTCGATGAGCATCCCTGGTCGCGTTTCAATGCGCCCATTATCAATGAAGATCCGAATTTCCCGTCGGTTCGTCATTTCCCGCACGCCTTCGCGAAGTATGACGAAATCTACCAGCCGAAGGAATGGTCGCGCGAAAAAGTGCACGTTCTGCTCAGCCTGGATCCTGCGAAGCTGAATTACGACAACCCGCGCGTGCACCGGCAGGATCACGATTTCGCGGTGGCCTGGGACAAGATGTATGGCAAAGGGCGGGTGTTTTATTCGACGCTGGGACACACGCAGGAGTCGTGGAGCGATCCGGATATTCGCAAGATGTATTTCGAGGCCATTAAGTGGGTGTTGGGAATGACGGAAGGGAGCACCACGCCGCATGCACGGCCGCAGGGTCAGGAGCAGCGGTGAGAGCGGTTCGGGGGCTGAAGCCGCGGTGGCATGATTGGCTTTGCGCGGCCACGGGAACCCGGGTGCTGCTTGGAACTATGTTTTTGTTGGGCCTCTGGGTTCTGAAGACAGCGGCGCAACAGCCGGGCAACAGCTCGCAAGCAGGCGGGGAATCCAAAGAGAAAGCCACCACTGAATCGAAGTACCCGGCGGAGTTGGTGGACCAGGGAGCAACGCTGTTTCAGCAACGCTGCGCTTTTTGTCATGGACGCGACGCCGCAGGGGGAGAAACCGGGCCCGACCTGACGCGCTCCAGGCTCGTGGCCAGTGATGTCGATGGAGAGAAGATTGGGGCCGTGGTGCGCAACGGGCGCCCTGAGAAGGGGATGCCTCCGTTTGACGTTGCGGATGAACAAGTCGCTGGGCTGGCGGCGTTCATCCACACGCAGCAAAAAAATGCGCGGTCGCGACCCGGCGGACGGAAAGGGGTTGATGCTTCCGATCTCCAGACGGGCAACGCGGAAACGGGCAAGCAATACTTCGAAGGCGCAGGTGGATGTGCGAAGTGCCATTCGCCGACTGGCGATCTGGCGGGGATCGCGAATCGGCACCAGGGGCTTGAACTGGAAAGGCGCATGCTGTACCCGGAGGACGCCAAGTCTCGAGTGACGGTGACGCTGGGTTCGGGGAAAATAGTGACGGGGGTGCTCGCTTACCTCGACGAGTTTACGGTGGGGATGACCGATGAGGCGGGATCGTATCATTCCTGGCGGATACGCGATGTGCATTATAAAGTGGACGCTCCGGTGGATGCGCATGTTGCGTTGTTCAGCAAATACACGGACGCGGACATTCACAATCTGATGGCCTATCTGCAAACGTTGCGCTAGAGCCGCCCAACAGCCGCGTACCGAAATAGAAAAATACTATGGTCAGAATCGCTGCAGATTTCCGGAAAGCTGCCTGCCTGTTTGCGGTGACTGTAATTACCTCGTGCGCTCTGGCGCTGGCACAGAGCGTGAGTGAGCAGATGCTTTTGCATCCGTCGGCCGACAGTTGGCCGGGATATCACGGAGATTATTCTGGGCGGCGGCATACTTCGTTGACTCAGATCACTCCGGAAAACGTCAAGAATCTTAGTTTGTCGTGGGCTTTTCAGACAGACCAGACAACGCCCATCAAATCTTCGCCGCTGGTAGTGGATGGGATTTTGTACTTCACTGTGCCGGACCATCTTTGGGCGGTGGACGCACGCTCCGGCCACCAGATCTGGCACTACACCTATCCGCCGAATAAAGGCTTGCACATTGGGCATCGCGGCGTGGGAATGTACAACGGGTCTCTGTTTTTCTTGACCCCCGATGCGCACCTGGTCTCGCTCAATGCGAAGGACGGCACGGTGCGCTGGATCGTGGAGGTTGCGGACAACAAAAAGGGATACTGGACCACGATGGCGCCCCTGGTCGTGGGCAAACACGTGCTGATTGGCGTTTCCGGGGATTTCGATAACTTGAGCGGGTATATCCGTTCCATTGATCCGGAGACTGGCGCGACGCAGTGGCAGTGGCATTCAACGCCTCCGGCGGGAACACCCAACCAGACGACTGGTGGCATGACGTGGATGACGGGAACCTATGATCCCGATCTCAACCTGGTGTATTGGGGAACGGGCAATCCGACGCCGGTGCTGAACGGCAGCACGCGGCCGGGCGATGATCTATACACGTGTTCGATCGTGGCGCTGAATCCCGAGACTGGGAAACTGGGATGGGCATTCCAGGCGTCGCCCCACGATACGCATGATTGGGATGCAGTCGAAACGCCGGTGCTGGTCGACGCAGATTTCCATGGCAAGCCGCGGAAGATGCTGATGCAGACATCCCGCAACGGGTACTTCTTCGTTCTCGATCGTACCAACGGTAAGAGCCTGCTGACGGTTCCTTACGGGCCCGTAAACTGGAGCATGGGTACTGACAAGCAGGGCCGTCCGATACCGAATGCGGCGAAGGAACCCGCGCCGGATGGACGCCTGATCGCGCCGGATGAAGGCGGGATGACCAACTATCGGTCACCCAGCTTTGATACGAAGAATGGTTTATTCGTCGTGGATGCGCATCCCAGCTACAGCGTGTACTTTGCCAAGCCAGCCGATGGAGTGTACGGCTGGGCAGGTGCCGATTATTCCGTGTGGGGAATTGGGATGCTGGAAGCGATCGATTATCAAACCGGCAAAATTCGCTGGAGTCACGAACTCGGTCCGGGCGGGTCAGGGGCGGGAGTATTGACGACGGATTCCGGCCTTACTTTTTCCGGCGACGCGATGGGAAATTTTCTGGCCGTGGATTCCAGCGACGGCAAGACTCTATGGCACGCGGGGTCTGGGTCGCAGATTCACAGTTCTCCGATCAGCTATGAGCTGGATGGGCGCCAGTATGTGGTGACCAGCAGCGGAGGAGTGCTGTTCGCCTGGGCACTGCCGGACGGAGCAAAGTAACCGGGCCGGGGATTCCAAGCGAGGGACGATTTGTTTCCGGCGTGACGTGGACCTCTCAGGGCCTAAAGCCCACATCCCGCTTGAACTTGAGCGGCACGGCTGAAGCCGTGCCCTTCCATAGCGGGTTTGAGAAGACTTCTCTGTACTCAGAAGAGAAGGGGCACCTCAGAATCAGACGGCGGCGGCTTTGATTGCCGCCCGCTGCTGCTCATGCAAGCCACGCCACACCGGCAAGCGCCCACTCAATCCAAGTTTATGGATGTAAGTCTCATCCAGTTCGACGTCCTGGAGGATGCTCGCTGGGTTGGAAGAACTCACCAGTGCGTCCGCGGCGTGGATGATGGTGAGGGAAGAAAAACAATCTTCAATGCTCTCGCCCGGGCGATCATGAAAAGCGACCGCGTGAATGAGAGGGTGGGGAAGTCCCCAGATGCTCATCAGGTAGGCGCCTAACTCGGCGTGAGTGCAACCAAAGCGTTCGCGTTCGGCGGCAGGGAGGTTGGCTGGCGCATTCCTGAGGGTGGCCAGCAGTTCGGAATAAGGGCGGGGCATTTCGGCGAGCAGGACGAGTTTTCCAATTTCGTGGAGGATGCCCGCGGTGGAGCATTCGTCGACGACATTCTTGGCGCACTTTTCGCACACGGCAATGCGCTGGGCGAGGCAGGAAACCGCTATGCCGTGTTCCCACAGAATTCCGCAATCGGCAGAGGAGGGATCCTTGAACTGGGAAAAAACATGTACGGAAAGAACCAGGGCGCGGACCAGTTCCGTGCCGATCAGGGTGATCGCCTGGGTGGGGTTGGAAACGGTAAAGCGAGCGCCCATGAAAGCGGAGTTGGCCAATTGCAGGATCTTGGCTGTCATGCCCGCGTCTTTGGCGACGATGTCCGCGATCTTCCTTAGCGAGACATCTTCGGATTGGAGTTCAGTTTGGAGTTCGTGATAGAGGGCGGGAGGGCTGGGGATGGATTTGAGGCTCAGGACCAGGGCACGAATGCTGGCGTTCTTCAAAAGATCGCGCATCACGAAGGCCTGGGCCAAGCGCGATTTGAGGTCTTGGGGATCGCAAGGCTTGGAAACGTACTGGTGAGCGGGGCCGAGGGAGCGCAAAACGGTTTCGCGGTTGGCCTGACCGGATAGGACCATGCGCACGACCTCGGGATATTTTTCCTTCACCGTTTCCAGCAACTGCGCGCCGTCCATGAAGGGCATTCGCATGTCGGTGATGATGGCATCGTAATGTTCACGGGCCAACGCTTCTATGGCGGCGACGCCGCTCTCCACGAAGGTCATATCCCACTGGGCGCGCATGGAGTGAAGAGAGCGCTTCAAACCTTGCAGGACGAGCACTTCGTCATCCACAAACAATAAGCGGCTGCGAGGGGAGTCGGGCTTGGGAGGGTCAGGATTCATAGGACGCTGTAGGTTTTCTTCGGACGGAACGCAGGAAAGATCACATGATGGCCTCGGATGGACATGACTTTGGTGCGGGCGCGAGTGGATCTGCAATGAGTTCAACTCTTAGGCTGATTTGTCGATAGCTAGAGCATGGATGAATCGAGGTCATCGGGTGCGGCGCCGGCACGGGCTAGGCTAGGAATGAATCCTGAAGTCCGCCCGCTCATCGACGCCATTGTGGAAGGTGTGTGCGTGCTGGACGACAGGGCGCGAATTACGATGTGCAACCACAGGTTCTTGGAAATGACCGGATATGAACAAGAAGCAGTAGCCGGTCGAAATGTCTGCCAGTTACTTCACCTGAAGGCCGGGGAATCCGGCGTTGCACCGCACAGTTGCGAGTTGCCGAAAAGCGAGCATGAACTGGGCGAACGAGCCATTCTGCGGGAGTACCTGCTGCGGAAAGATGGAAGCCGGTTTCCGGCGCGCTGCTGGCTGCGGCCTTGGAGCAATTCTTCTGAGCTGTATCATTTGCTCACCGTCGAAGACATTTCGGAGTTGGAACAGACGAAAGAAGTGTTGGACCGGAGCGAGCAGAGGTTTCGGCAAATCCTGAAGAACGCACCGGACGTGGCTTGGACATCGGATTTGCAGGGGCAAACGCTGTACATCAGCCCGAAAGTCGAGGCTGTGCTGGGTTATAGCAAGGAAGAATTCTGTTCTGGACAGCAATTGCGCCTGGGACGTATTCATCCAGCGGATTTTGGGCGGGTGTACGAAGCGTACCGGTCGCTCTTTAAAAACCAGACCAGTCTGGACGTCGAGTACAGGTTCCGGCACAAGAACGGAAAGTGGGTCTGGGTGCAGGACCGAGCGACGGCGACTCACGAAGAGGACGGGGTGCTCTACGCCGACGGCTTTCTTTGCGATATTACGGAGCGCAAGGAAGCGGAGACGGAACTTCAGTTCCAGACCGCATTTTTGGAAGCACAGGCGAACTCCACCATTGACGGCATCCTGGTCGTGGATCCCGCTGGACGAACATTATTACGGAACCAGCGGTTTGCGGAAATTTTTCAGCTTACAAAAGAATTGCAGGCCAACCAGGAAGAGGGTGGGACCATGCATCATGCGGCCACGCTCATGAAAAATCCCGAGTTGTTCCTGTCTCGAGTGAAGTACCTGTACCAGCACCCAAATGAGACGGCGCGCGATGAACTAGAACTCAAGAACGGAATGTTTCTCGATCGGTATTCCTCTCCGGTAGTGGATAAAAACGGAGTGTATTACGGCCGCATTTGGACCTTCCGCGACATTACGGAAAGCAAGCGGAACCAGGATGAGTTGCAGCAACTGTCTTTGGCAGTCGAACAGAGCCCGGTGTCAGTGATCATCACGGACCCGGAGGGAAAGATCGGCTATGTGAACCGCAAGTTCACCGAATGCAGCGGATACACGCGAGAAGAAGTAGTTGGAAATAATCCCAGCATTCTGAAATCCGGGCAGACTTCGCCGGATATGTACCGGGATCTATGGTCGACGATCAAGCAGGGCAAGGTCTGGTCCGGTGAATTCTGCAATAAGAAGAAGAACGGAGACATTTTTTGGGAAGCTACGTCGATTACGCCGATGACGAATGCGAAGGGGGAGATCACGCATTTTCTGGCAGTAAAAGAAGACATCACGGGGCGGAGAAAGGCGGAAAGGGATCTTCGGCTCACGCAATTTTCGGTGGACCACGCGTCGGAAGCGATCCAATGGCTGGATGCAAAGGGTCAAATTGTGTATGCCAACGACGCGTCCTGCGCCACGCTGAAACGCTCGCGAGGGGAACTGATCGGGTTAGCGGTCACCGATGAGCGGCCAGTGTTTTCCAAAGAATATTGGGACAAGCTCTGGCAGGAACTGAAGCTGCGCAATTGCATGACGTTTGAGAGTCAGGTACAGACGAAAAGCGGCGAAAGCGTCCCGGTGGAGATCAATGCCAATTACCTGCGCTTCGACGGGCAGGAATACTGCTTCACCTTTGCGCGGGACATCTCGGAGCGCCGGGCGCTGGAGGCGCAGTTACGGCAAGCGCAAAAGCTGGAGGGGATCGGCCATCTGGCAGCGGGGATTGCCCACGAAATCAATACGCCAACGCAGTTCGTTACAGACAATCTGACTTTCATGCAGGATTCGTGGAAGTCGATATTCGAACTGCTGGAACGGTACCGGGCGGCGGCCCGGGAAACCGGAGGTGCGCTGGCTGGGGCAGCCGGGTTGCAGGAAGCGGAACAGAGCTGCGACCTGGAGTTCATTGCCAGCGAGGTGCCGCGGGCAATCGATCAGAGCCTGGATGGAGCACGGCGGGTGGCGAAGATCGTGCGCGCGATGAAAGAATTTTCCCACCCTGATTCCGCGGAGAAGACGGCCACGGACCTGAACCGGGCAATCGAATCCACCATCACGGTGGCCCGCAACGAGTGGAAATACGTTTCGGAGATTGTGACCGACTTCGACGACAGCATGCCAGCGGTGGTTTGTTTCCCGGGGGACATCAACCAGGTGGTGCTCAACCTGATTGTGAATGCTGCGCACGCAATCAAGGACAAGGTGCAGGAAGGGGAGAAGGGGCGGATTACGGTGCGCACACGCAACCGAGGGGAGTTCGTAGAGATCTCGGTGCAGGATACGGGCAGTGGAATTCCGGCGGCGATCCAGGGCAAGGTTTTCGATCCTTTCTTCACTACCAAAGACGTGGGAAAGGGAACAGGGCAAGGGCTTTCGTTCTCGTACACGGTGGTTGTCAAGAAACACGGTGGCAAGATCTGGTTTGAGACCGAGGTTGGGAAAGGCACAACCTTCTTCGTGACCCTACCGACGAGTGTGGAGACAACTGGAGTGCAGAACTGAACTGAGCGATTGCGGAAGCAGCCGAAAATCGGGGAGAGGGGACATGGCCGAGAAAATTCTTCTGGTGGACGATGAACTCAACGTCCTAGACGGGTTCCGGCGGACTTTGGGCCGCGAGTTCATGCTGGAAACAGCAGTAGGCGGGCAGGAAGCTCTGGCCCTGATGGATAAGGGACCGTACGCCGTCGTGGTTTCTGACATGCGGATGCCGGGAATGGACGGAGTGCAACTGCTGAGCCGAGTCAAGACGCAGTCTCCGGACACGATCCGCGTGATGTTGACCGGCCACGCCGATATGGAAACTGCCATTAACGCGATCAACGAAGGAAGCATTTTCCGGTTTCTCAACAAGCCTGCCACAAAAGAGATGATGGCAAAGACCTTGACGGCGGCGCTGGTGCAGTATCGCTTGGTTACAGCGGAGAAGCAGTTGCTGGAACAGACCCTGAGTGGGGCGCTGCAGGTCTTAACCGAGGTGCTGAGCCTGGTGAATCCGGCGGCATTCAGCAGGGCGGGGCGGGCCCGGCGCTACATCCATCATGTCGTGACATCGATGAAGCTGGGGAATCCGTGGCAGTACGAAGTTGCGGCGATGTTGTCGCAATTGGGTTGCGTGACGCTGGCTCCCGAGACGATCGACACCGTGTACAAGGGGGATACGCTTTCTCCCGAGGAACAGGCGCAATACGATGCGCACCCCAATGTTGCATACCAGTTGCTCTCGAAAATTCCGCGCTTGGAGCCAATCGCGTGGATGATTCGCCACCAGAACCGGGCGGTCCTGCAATCGGAGAACACGGAACTGCCGGACATACGTAAAGGGGCGGAGGTCCTGCGCCTGGTTCTGGAGTACGAGCAGGCGACCCACCAGGGCGCGTCGCGAACGGAGGCGGCGCACACCCTTGCTCGACAGAATAGCGAGATGGGACCGGAATTTTTCGCGGCACTGGTGGCGCTGGATCCCAATGCGGAAGAAGGCCAGGTGAAGAGGTGCAGCATTGATGAACTCTATGCCGGGATGATCATTCAGCAGGACGTGCAGACAAATGGCGGAAGCCTGCTGGTGTCCACGGGGCAGGAGGTAACGCCGACCGTGATCTCGAAGCTGAAGAACTTTCATGCGCGGGGCAGTATTGATGGGTACGTGAAGGTATCGTCGCCTAAGTCGACGCTGTCGTTTGTGAAGGCGGCTTCACCGTAGGGCTTCCACGAAGTGCGGCTCAGAGCGGGGCGTGGAAAGCTGGGCCGCTTCGTTTCTTGCAGTGATTCATTGTCCCTATAATTGACAGATTATGCGTGGGCGGATCGCGTCACGGATGGGATGGCTTTTTGACGCGCGGCAGGGGCCGTCCGACCGTCTGTTTCCACGCTGGTTGTTCCTGCGAGCGCTGGGCGCGATTTACTTTTCCGCTTTCTACTCCCTGGCTTTTCAGATACGCGGCTTGATCGGGCCGCAGGGGATTCTGCCAGCCCAGAGCTACCTGCATCTGGTTGGGCAATCACTCGGGCAGTCGGAAAGGCTGTGGTACGCGCCCACGTTGCTGTGGTGGTCGAGCGGCCCGGGGATGTTGAACGCCGTGTGCTGGGCCGGCATGCTGGCATCGGTCCTGATCGTGCTGAACCTGTGGCCTCGCGGGATGCTGGCGCTCTGCTTTGTGCTGCTCCTTTCCTTCGTAAGTGCGGCGCAAGATTTTTCGGGATACCAATCGGACGGCATGCTTCTAGAGGCGGGATTCATCAGCTTGTTTTTCGCGCCGCCCGGGCTGCGGCCAGGCTTTGGCCCTGAGCATTCTCCGTCCCGAGCGAGTCTGTTCCTGCTGCAGTGGGAGTGGTTTCGGATCTATTTCGAAAGCGGAGTAGTGAAACTGATGAGCGGCGATCCCGGGTGGCGGAACTTCACTGCCATGGATGAGTATTACCAGAATGGGCCGCTGCCCACGTGGATCGGATGGTACGTGCAGCATCTGCCCCACTGGTTTCACGCGGCGATGGTATGGGCGACTTTATCCCTGGAACTGGGGATCGTGTGGATGCTGTTTCTGCCGCGACGCTGGCGCATTGTTTGCTTTTTCATTGTGACGCCGTGGCAGATCGGCGTCATTCTGACGGCCAACTACACGTTCCTGAATTATCTCGTACTGGTGCTCGGATTCCTGCTGCTGGACGACGAATTTCTTTCTCCTTTGCTGCCGGAGAGGTGGAGGAAAAACATTCACAGACAACTTGGACCGAGTGCATCGCTGGAAAGGTCACAGAGCGCCTCGGCGCAAAGAGAACGCGGATGGCGGCGTCTGGCAGGATTATCCGCCAGCGCGATCATGCTGACTTGGATCGCATACGCGACCACCGCCGAAATGATGGTGCTGCGCGTCCCATTGCCGAAATGGCCGATCGTTGCCCTGCAACCATTTCGCATTGCGAATGAGTACGGGCTGTTTGCCGTCATGACACGCGCAAGATACGAAATCGAATTTCAGGGTTCGATAGACGGACAGAATTGGATTGCGTACCCTTTCCGGTACAAGCCGCAGGTTCTGAATGAAGCGCCGCGAATCTATGCACCTTACCAGCCGCGCTTCGATTGGAATTTATGGTTTGCGTCGCTGGGGTCCTGGCGGGATTATCCAATCGTACCCAACACGGAATTACGGCTTCTCTCGAACGATAAGGATGTGCTGCAGCTTTTTGCGGGCAATCCGTTTCCGCAGCAACCACCGCAGCAGATTCGGGCATTGCTCTGGCAATACTGGTTCACTTCGATGGAAGAAAAACGTAAGACCGGAATGTGGTGGCGCAGGGAATTGCGGGGGCTGTACGCGCCAACTCTGGAGAGGACGGCGGAGGGGCAGATCCGGGTAGTGCAGTGGCCCAACTCGGAGTCGCACGAGTGAATGGCTGATGCTCATTCCCATGAATGCGTTGACAAACCTTCGATGAAGGGCAAAGCGTGTGTTATCGGCTCTGGCCCCAATGGTCTGGCAGCAGCGATCGTGCTGGCGCAGGCAGGGCTGGAGGTGCAAGTGTTCGAGGCGCAGCCCATCTCGGGCGGCGGTGCCCGGACCATGGAATTGACCTTGCCCGGATTTTTGCACGATTTTGGATCGGCAGTCCATCCGCTCGCCGTGGGCTCCCCGTTTTTCTCATCGCTGCCGCTACATGAATATGGATTGGAATGGATTCATTCTCCCGCACCGCTGGCGCACCCTTTGGACGACGGCACGGCTTTGCTGCTGGAAAGAAAACTGGACGACGCGCGAGCATCTCTCGGCGTTGATGGGGAGGCGTGGTGCCGGCTGGTGCGGCCATTTGTCGAGCACTGGAACGAGTTTGCTCCGGAGATTCTTCGTCCACAGCCCGCGATTCCGAAACACCCCTGGCTGATGGCGCGCTTTGCAATGAGCGCGTTGCGTTCAGCAGAAACGATTGCGGGACGGTTTCAAAGCGGCCGGACGCGAGCGCTGTTCGCGGGTTTGGCGGCACATTCTTTTCTGAGCTTGGACGAAGTTCTCAGCGGCGCCTTTGGCATGCTGATGGCGATTCCGGCGCATGCGGTGGGCTGGCCGATTCCACGCGGTGGATCGCAAGCAATCACGGATGCATTGTGCGGGTATCTGGAGAAACTCGGAGGTGCAGTCCACACCTCGCGCCGAGTCGATTTCCTGGAAGCATTGCCGAAATGCGATCTCGTCTTGTGCGACGTGACGCCCCGACAACTGCTCGCGATTGCGGGGCCAAGTTTGGCCGCTTACTACAAGCGGCAGCTGCAGAGATTTCGCTATGGCCCAGGAGTATTCAAGGTGGACTACGCATTACGCGAGCCGATTCCCTGGCGCGCGTCCGAATGCAAGCGGGCGATTACGATGCATTTGGGAGGAACGTTTGAGGAGATTGCCGCTTCCGAGAAGGCGGTGCGCTCGGGGAAATGTGCGGAGAAGCCATTCGTTTTGCTGGCGCAGCCCAGCCTCTTTGATTCGTCGCGTGCGGAAGAAGGCAAGCACACGGCATGGGCGTACTGTCACGTTCCGAATGGATCCACGGAAGATATGCTGCCGAGGATCGAGGAGCAG
>JAICJP010000257.1 GCA_025928375.1 Candidatus Sulfotelmatobacter sp. | reverse complement strand
GAACGGGCCTCGCTGCGGGAACTCAATCACACTTCCTGGGCCATTCGCGACGCCTCCGAAAACTGCGATGTCATCCACGTGCAATCGCCGCTAGGCCTCGCCTTTTCACACTTCACGCCCCGCCCTTTTGTCCTGACGCTGCACGGCCCTCACGAGGATTACCTCAGCGAGTATTACGCCCGCTACCCCGAAGTGCACTACGTCTGCATCAGCGAAGCACAGTGCAAGCGGGAGTCTATGCCCAATCTCCGCACCATTCACCACGGCATCGATCTGAGTCTTTATCAGCTCGTCGAAAAAAAGCAGCAGTACCTCAGTTTCATCGGACGAATCGCTCCCATCAAGGGAACGCACATTGCCATTGAAGTCGCGCATCGCACCGGTGTGCCTTTGAAGATTGCGGGCGAAGTTCAGCCCCAATTTCGCGAATACTTCGAAAGCAAAATTCGCCCCAAGATCGATGGCAAGCTGGTCGAATATATTGGTCCCGCGGACCTTCAGGCGAAGAACGAACTGCTGGGAAATTCCATGGCCATGCTGTTCCCAATCCAGTGGAACGAGCCCTTCGGCCTGGTCATGGTCGAAGCCATGGCGTGTGGCACCCCCGTCATCGCGCTGCCCGGCGGCTCGGTTCCAGAAGTTGTCGTCGAGGGAGTTTCAGGACACGTTTGTCGTTCCATGCGCGATTTGACGCGCTGCGTCCGCGATCTGAATTTTCAACCCGCAGCGGTCCGCCGCTATGTGGAAGAGAACTTCTCTGTCGAAGCGATGGTCCGCAAGTACGTCAGCCTCTACCAACAAGCCGTGCAAGAACGGAGCCGCGAGCTCGTTGCTTAAGTCCTGCGCCTCAAGGTTCACGTGCTCAGGGATTAAACAGTCCGGGAACCACGTGATAACCCGCATCTTTTTTGGCATCGTATTTCAATGACACGCGGTCCACAATCGTTCCGTCCTGCATCACCGTTTCGATCTTGCGGGTATCGCTGATGTGCTCCGCGGGATTGCCCGCGACGATTAGCAGCGTGGCGCGCTTGCCCGCCTGCACCGTGCCCCACTCGTTCTCGCCTTTCATCAACTTTGCTGCATCGTAGGTAGATGCGCGAATCGCCTCCAGCGGCGTCCAGCCTGCGTCCACCAGCAATTCCAGTTCGTGATGGAGACCTTCGCCCTGAAATACGCCGGGATACGGCGCATCCGTGCCGGTGGCAATCAGGAATCCCGCATCATGCAATTTCTTAACGTTGCGCATGGCCTCCTGGTG
Source organism: Candidatus Sulfotelmatobacter sp. (assembly GCA_025928375.1). GTDB lineage: Bacteria > Acidobacteriota > Terriglobia > Terriglobales > Acidobacteriaceae > Sulfotelmatobacter. Next base: position 5,140 of record JAICJP010000257.1, on the reverse strand, counting down.
AGCCTTAAGGCTCTCTTCTGTCTCTTTCTTTTCTGCTTCGGTCTGGGGCTTGCCCGCGTACTCCGTCAGTTCGGTCAAGAACCATGGCGGCATGGTATCGGCGACATACGGCTGTTTCACGAACTCAATATGGTTCAGCCGCGTGCGGGCAAACGATTCCGTGACTACCAGCGTGGTTATGAAAAAAATGTTGTGTTGCTTGGCAAATTGAATGTCGTCCTCGCTCATCTTGCGCGTGGGTAAGTGCGCGAAACCAGAAATTCCAGTCGCGACCAGATCGGGCGAGCCATTGCGCTCCCATTGATCAATCACGACGCGAATTCCCGCTTTGCCAGCCTCTTCCGAAAGCCATTGCAGCATGTGCTCGGAAAGATTGGAATAGCCTTTGATCATGTCCACCCGCGCAGCCTTGTCGCGGCGCACGAATTCGGGAATCTGGTAGCGGCTGCTGATGGCGTACGCCAGGTCGGGCCACGCCGGATCGGCCGCATCGATCATGGCGCCGACGCAATAGATGCGCGGCCCACGAAGGCGTCCTGCCGCCTGCTCCTGCCTGAGCTGCAAAATCCAGGGCTGGTAATTACCGGTGTCGAGCAGCGTGGTCACGCCCGCGTAGAGCATCGCATTGAGATATCGCTGATAGCCCAGCAGGTCCACCGAAGTGCCGTCCCATGCGCCTTGCAGGTGCACATGCAGGTCCGCCAGCCCGGGCATGACGGTCTTGCCGGTCGCGTCGATGATCTGCGCCTCTTTCGGAACGCTCGCCCCAGCCGCGGCTCCGGCATACTCAATCGTCTTGCCGCGCACCAGCACGGTAGCATCCTCCACCGGAGTGCCACCCATTCCGTCGATCAAGCGGGCATGAACGATTGCGATGGGTTTACTGTCCACCGCGCTCGCGGCCGCTGCACAGAGGGCAATCAGCAAAAGAACCAATTTGAATCGCCGAGCAGTCTTCATCTACCCTCCGTGCTTTCGCATACGGTGGATTTCCCGATTTACAGTGCACCACCATACCTCATTTCAGACCGGCCCACACAATCGACGCTGGCTCGGATATATTGTTTCGCGACTGCTACACATCTCGAATTTCATGGTGAAATACATGCGTACCTGGTTTCTGATTCTCTTCGCATTCACGATTCCCGTTCTATCCAGCCTGGCGCAGCAAACGCCTTCCACTCAACCCCAGGCGAAGCCCGAGGACACCGAAGTTTGGAAGCCTGTGCCTGAAGTTGTTACTCCGGGCGCAACCTGCGGGGCCGCGCCTTCCGACGCAATCATCTTGTTCGACGGCAAGAATCTCGCCCAATGGGTTTCCGCGCAGGATAAATCCGCCGCCCAATGGATCGTCTCCGACGGCGTGCTCACCGTGAACAAGAAGGCTGGCAACATTGAAACCAAACGCAGTTTTAAAAACTATCAACTGCACCTGGAGTGGAAGGTTCCTGAGAACATCACGGGCAGCGGCCAGTTGCGGGGGAATAGCGGGCTATTTCTCGCCTCCACCGGCCCTGGCGATGCCGGATATGAGTTGCAGATCCTCGATTCTTATAACAATCAGACGTACGTTAACGGGATGGCCGCCAGTATCTACAAGCAGGCGATTCCGCTCGTCAACGCCAATCGCAAGCCCGGAGAGTGGCAGACGTACGACGTGGTATGGACGGCTCCGGTATTCGCTGCCGACGGCTCGCTGAAGACTCCGGCCAACGTCACTGCGTTTTTCAACGGCGTGCTGGTGCAGAATCATTTCGAATTGAAGGGCGAGACGCGGTATATCGGGCAGCCGTTTTACAAGAAATACGATCGGGCGCCGATCAAGCTGCAGGCACACGGGGATCCCAGCGAGGCGATTAGTTTTCGGAATATTTGGGTGCGGGAGTTGCAGTAGGAAGCTGTGTGCATCGGGCTCACGCCCTGGGCTGAATGATTCCGCCGCTCCGCGGCTGGCGTTTGGTAAACCTCACCACCTTTGGCGATTCGCGGCTCCCGCTATGCTGCCGCGAATTTCAGCGCCGCGTAGATTTTTCGGTAAGTCGTATACGCCCGCTGCATGGTGGCGGAGTCTTGCGGATTCGGCTGGATTCGTTTCGCCACACGCACCACGGCATCGCATGCTTGTTCGACCGACGACCACGCGCCAGCCCCGACTCCCGCCAGAATCGCCGCACCATACGCCGCGCCTTCTTCGGCGGCCACGATTTCTACTTCGCGCCCGTAGACATCCGCCTGGATCTGCCGCCACAGCGGCGAGCGCGCGCCGCCTCCGCCTAAGCGGATCGACGTCACCGGAATCTTCATTTCATCGAAGATCGTAAACGTGTCCTTCAGGCTGAAGGCTACGCCTTCCATGATCGCGCGAATCACATGTGCCCGGGTGTGCGAGGCGGTCAGCCCGATCAAGGCAGCGCGAGCCTTGGGGTCGAGGTGCGGCGTGCGTTCGCCCATCAGGTACGGCACCCAGAAGGCGCCTTCCGATGCCGCGGGAGCGGTGCTGGCTTCTTCAGCAAAGACGTCGTAGGGATCGCGTCCATCTTTTTTCTGCACGCCCGGCGAAGCGCCCCCGAAGTGGTCACGGTACCAGCGTAGCGACAACCCCGCTGCCTGCGTCACTCCCATGACGTGCCACCGTCCCGGGATCGCGTGGCAGAAAGTATGAAGCCGTCCTTGAGGATCCATCGCGGGCCGATCCGTGGAGGCGAACACAACTCCGGAAGTTCCAATGGTCGCGCTGACCGCCCCGGCGCGGGCGATGCCCATGCCTACAGCACCGGCGGCCTGGTCTCCGGCTCCGGCGACTACCGGAGTTCCCGCCTTTAATCCCGTTGCTTCGGCGCCCGCGGCCGAGATCTTTCCGCACACCTGCGGCGATTCAAACAGCGCGGGCAGCAGGCTTTCCTTGATGCCGGTCTTGTTCAACACCTCCGCAGACCAGCCTCGATTCGTCACATCGAGCAGCAGCGTGCCCGAGGCATCCGCCATGTCGATGGCCCGTTCGCCGGTGAGGCGGAAGCGAACGTAATCTTTTGGCAGCATCACATGGGCCACGCGAGCCCAGTTCTGCGGCTCGTTCTCGCGCACCCACAGAAACTTCGTCAAAGTGAAATTTGTAAGCGGAGGATTGCAGGTGAGCCGAATGAGCGTATCCCGTCCAAACATCTGCTCCAGTTCCCGCGATTGTGGATCGCTTCTCTGATCGCACCAGATCAGGGCCGGACGCACAACTTCATCAGAGGAATCGAGCAGCACCGCCCCGTGCATCTGCCCGGAAAAGCCAACGCAGGAGATCTCTTTGGCGTCCAGCTTGGCGGATTGCAGCGCCTGCCGAACTGCGGTGCCGCAGGCCCGCCACCAGTCGCGGGGATCTTGTTCCGCCCACCCTGGTTTGGGGCTGGCGAAGTCCTGATGCTCCGAGGAGGCGGAAGCGGTAACGTTTCCGCTCGAATCCATCACCAGCGCGCGCGTACCGCCGGTGCCCACGTCAATGCCTAGATAGGTCATCTTTCGTTCCTAACGTTTGTAGAGACGTAGCTTGCTACGTCTTGCCTGGAATCACAGCGATGAAGGGGCTGATCAGGCGAAGTCCCCGGCGTACTCGGCGTTATTTTCGCGGGGCGCCCGGCGTTTTTCTTTTGCCGACAATTCCTGGGATTGGCGGCGCAGGAAAAAGTCCAGATTGCCGCGCATCACCAGATGCGGCGCCAGGGCCACCTGATGGGAGCGGCGACCGCCTTCGGCCAGGAACTCGTGCAACATGCGCAGGGCGAGCTCACCCTGGGCATGCGGACGTTGGTAAATGGTCGCGATCACCGCGCTTGACCGAATGTACGGCACCAGGTCAGGGAACAGGTCGGTCGTGATGATGGTCAGGCGATCCAGCAGCTTCGCGTCTTTGGCCGCTTGCAGCACCGGTACCGAAGCTTCCGTCGTTACGTACACTCCCGCCACGTCACCGCGTTCCTCGAACAGCTTTCGGCACTTGCGGTAGGCTTCCTTCTCGATGTCGTGATCTTCCACCGGCTTCAAGGTCTGCAAATTGGGATAGAACGACTCCAGGGTGGATTGAAACGCGGAGTATTTCTCCGAGTGTTCGGTGATATCCATATCAAAAACAGTGACCGCAATGCACCCTTCTTTGCCGTTCAGAAATCGTCCCATGAGATCGGCGGCAATGGAGCCGCTGGCCAGCGTATCGATTCCTACCATCCCCAGGCGCCCGCTTTGCGGAGCATCGGTGGCAACGCAAACCACCGGAATATTGGCGCGAGTGGCGCGCCGAATCGGCGCTCGAAGCTTCTGCGGACTGCTCGGGAAAATAACGATGCCGTCCACCTGATCCCGGATGGCGGCTTCCAGCGCTTCTTCTTCTCCCTCTCCCAGCGTGGGGCAGGTGCGGAATTCGACCTCCACATTTTCCAGCAGGATGGATTCAGCCTCGTCCCGGATCCCGCTCCGCACTTCATCCCAGAAAGAAGTGGTGCCCTGCGGCGTGTTGACCGAGATCCGCAGCGTCTTCTTCGACGAGAGATAACGCGCGGCCAGGTTCGGACGATAGCCTAAATTTCTTGCCACCTGCAGAACCCGGGCCTTGGTAGCCGCGCTCACACCCGGATTGTCATGCAACGCCCGGTGGACCGTCCCAATTGAGGTGCCCAGAGATAATGCAATGTCACGCAGAGTCGTGGGAGGCTTGCCCATTTTGTGGCCGTATCAGGGCTGGCTGGTTTGCCAGCAGAGCTCCGGAGCGTAAATCCGTCCAGAGCGTAAACGTTAACGGAACTCCGCCAAATGTGCAAGATCTGCGCTTTTCACCCCATGAGAACCGTTATGCAGCCAGGAGCCCCCGAGTTCGATGGGCGAAGATCAAAGTTATAGTTTTTGAATCTCTTAGCGTGCAGTTTGTGATGGTGTCGGCACTCTGCTCTTTTGATCGGCAATGCCTGAGAGCTGGTAGATCCAGTGGCAGATCGTGTCGCGCCATCGCACGGCCTCTCCGGCCTGAAACTCGAAGCGCGCCAGGATGTCCCGGTAGCTTTCCTCGTCTATGTGTCCTGCGAGATTTTTCCATTCTCCAATGAAATCCTGAGCTTGCTCTGCGCCCTCGTAATGCGAATCGTAGATGTGCTGGATCACGGTT
>JAICJP010000379.1 GCA_025928375.1 Candidatus Sulfotelmatobacter sp. | reverse complement strand
GCCAGTGCCAACGGCAACATCATCTTCCATCCCCAGGACATGAGCTGGTCAAAACGCGGCCGCGGCAAGGACGCACGCAGCAAGACAAAAAAACAAATAAACAGAAACATCTTGATGAAAAACCAAACGATTGGCGGCAGCCACGGACCCAGCCAGCCGCCGAAAAACAATACCGCGATCAGAGCTGAGATCAGCGTGACGCCCAGATACTCGCCGACGAAGAACATGCCAAACTTCATTCCGGAGTATTCCGAGTGGTAGCCAGCAATCAATTCGCTCTCCGCTTCCGGCAGATCGAACGGCAAGCGGCGCGTCTCGGCAATACCCGCGATGAGAAACAACACGAAGCCGAGAAACTGTGGAATCACAAACCACATCTTCCTTTGCGCTTCAACAATCTTGGCCAAATCGAATGAACCAGCCAGCACCACCACTCCCATGAGAGATAGACCCATGAAGACTTCGTAGCTGATCATTTGGGCCGCGGCACGCAATCCACCCAGCAGCGAGTACTTGTTGTCCGAGGACCAGCCCGCAAGGGCCACGCTGTAAACCCCCAGCGAAGACATGGCCAGGAAGAACAGCAGCCCTATGTTCAAGTTGGTAACGATGATGCCGGGAGCAATGGGAAGCACAGCGAACGTCATCAGCACAGTCACCACGATGATGGCGGGGGCCAGCACAAATACCGGCTTATCAGCAAAAGGCGGAATCCAGTCTTCCTTAGTGAAGATCTTGATCATGTCCGCAACAACCTGGAGTAGGCCAAAGGGTCCGACGCGGTTAGGTCCATATCGGTCCTGCCACAATGCGAGGAGGCGGCGTTCCAGCCAAATCAGCCCTGTGGCAATGCTCAACGCTACGATAAGCACGCCGATGATAGTCGCGACGGGATAAGGGCTTGTCATGAGGTATGTGGCGACGTGATTTCCCGTTCCACGACGCTCCTGATGGGTAGACTGAATCTTGCCAAGCCGGGAAGGCCAACCGGCAGCCCCGCAATACCAAGAGGCAACTCCGCCTTGATCTGGGCGGGAAGACTGTGGGCCATGCCGTCCAGCTGTATCGTGACTTGTTCGCCCGCCTGGACTCGAAGGCGTTTGGCATCTTTCTCATTGAGAGCCAGGTACGGCTGGGGCGCAAGTTCGGCAACTGCCGGAGCCGAAAGGCTTAACTCTTCTGAGCCGAAGATGTGATAAAGGGGAACAATCAGCCATTCATCACTGCTCGGTGCAAATGCGGGCGGGACCTGATCAAAATACTTGCCTTGAAGGTCAGGCGTCGGATCCATCAACCGAACTCCAGGATCACCGCCTCGAAGTGGGCCAGCAATCTCGGTCTGATAGAAATTGGTCGCTTGGATCGAATTCCAACCCGGGGACCAGAAGTAGGGAATCAGTGCGGCAGGAGGCTGGTTGTGCGTGCCTTCCATGGAGAAGGAAAATGGCGTATTAGGATCAATCGGCGGCTTGGGTTCGTGCACGTCGATATTCGCCAGAATGGCCGTGCGTCCGCTGTAACGTTCCGGCTGTCGAGGAACTTTCTGGCCCGCGATCCGGAAGGTCGCGCCCGGCGCCGCTTGCTGGACTTGGGCCAGTGCAGGAATGGCCACAGCCATGGCCGCGATCACATCGTCGATATGCTCCCAGGCCAGACCCTCCTCACGTCCCTCAGCAGCCATCACATCGCGCAGCCACTGCCAGCTCGCTTGAATATCTCCTTCCGGCACAAAGACCTGATAGAAGCGCTGCGCGCGCCCTTCGCTGCTTACCAGCGTGCCATCAGCCTCCGCGAATGTGCCCGCGGGAATCGCGAGTGTGGCTCTCCCCGCAGTTGGATTGAGCAGATGGTCGAGAACTATCAGATCCTTCGCGGCGCTCAAAAACGCGTCGACCGATCGCACCGGTGCTCGCCGGTACAGATCGTTTTCCACGATTACGATCGCATCTATCGCTCCGTCTCGGACTGTTTTAAACGCCTGGCTGAGCGGCGGAGCCCCTATCAGCCCCAGTCCAAAACTATTGCACTCCGGCATGGTGAAACTCAGCCCCGCCCGCTGTCCGATAACACACAAGGCGCGCGCAACGTTCGCGGCTGCCTGGATAACCGCCTCGTTGTTACAACTGGGGCCTGAGATGACGAGTGGTCGTTGTGCCTTCTTCAGTGCCTGCGCGATGCTCTCGGCCAGGGTATGCGCCTCAGAGGGCAAGTCTGGAACTGAAGGCGCATTGTCATCGAGCAGGTGGGCGATGGCTAGACCGAGCCTAGCCACATCATCGGGAGCAGCACGGTACGTTTGGGTCGCCACGTCATCCAGCCGTGTTGCCGCAGGACTGGCTATAAATAGAGGACCTTTCGCATCCTGCAGCGGTTGACGTACGGCGTGATCGTCCCAGAGCGGAATGTGCATCTTGTCTGCGATCTGCATGGGCTCCTGCCTCACCGACTGACGCAGGCTCAGTGCCATTCGGGGGGCGACATTGGTGATATCTTCGCCCAGGATGAGCACCGCATCCGAGAGTTCGATTTCGTGCAGCGACGGGGAATGCGCGGGACCACCTCCGAGGATCTCGATCATGGTCGAAATCAACCGGAACTGATCGTCGGACACGCCGGCGTAGAAGCGCTCGCGTCCAACTAACGTGCGTAATAGAAAATTAGACTCCAGCGAAGCCCGCGGTGAGCCGATCGCGATTACTTGGCGCCCCTCTGCCAGCAGAGGGGCCAGACGCTCAATGACCTCCGCTTTGGTGATGTTGCGAGGATGGTTGTCGCGAGTGAGGCGAGCTTGGCGGATCCGGAATTCGCCGTTTACAAATTCATAGCCGTAACGCCCACGATCGCACAGGAAATACCCGTTGACCTCTCTGCTATAGCGGGTGACGATCTGGCGCAACCTTCCGTATCGCTCACCTGGCGTCGTGTTGCAGCCGAGGCCACAGTGGACGCAGACTGACGGCGCCATCTGCAGGTCCCACTTACGCGTGTAGTGTTGCTTCAGGGTTTTGTCGGTAAACACACCCGTGGGACAGACTTCCACCAGGTTGCCGCTGAATTCGTTCTCCAGTACGCCATCCGCTTGACGACCGAAATAAACCTGATCCCGCAAGCCAAACACATTAAAATCCCTTCCGCCCGCATACTCACGGTAAAAACGCACACAACGGTAGCACTGGATGCAGCGGTTCATTTCGTGATTGACGAGCGGACCCAAATATTGATTGCGGAAGGTACGCTTCTGGAAGGCGTACCTGCGATAGTCATGACCGGTCATGACAGTCATGTCCTGAAGATGACAGTGCCCGCCCTCGTCGCAGACCGGACAGTCATGCGGATGGTTGATCATCATTCCTTCAATGATCGCAGCTCTAAACGCGATTGCTTCCGGGTCTTGAATCGAGATCCTTGTTCCCTCTGCGGCTGCTGTCATGCAAGCCATCACAATTCTCCCGTGAGTGTCCTTTTCATCTTTGAATTGCTTGACCGCGCACTGCCGGCAGGCACCCACAGAGCCCAAGGCGGGATGCCAGCAGAAATAAGGCAGATTGAATCCTAGGGATAGACAGGCGTGCAGTAGGTTCTGCTTGGGGTCCGCCTTGTAGCCTCGATCGTCAATGTAAATCGTCGCCACGCTATTTCCAGGGACAGCGATGCTCACGGATGTGCTGCTCAAAATCTTCGCGGAAATACTTCAGCGCGCTCTGGAGTGGTTCCATGGCGCCCGGCGCCAGTGCACAAAAAGTATGTCCGGGAGCATTGAATTTGGTCTGAAACTCCAACTTCTCCAGGTCCTGGGGCTGCCCTCGGCCTTCTTCCATGGCGCGCAAGATCCGTTCTGTCCAGTTGAGCCCGCTCCAGCAAGGAGTGCACCACCCGCAAGATTCCTGCGAGAAGAAGTGCTCCAGGTTCCAGACCATGCCAACCGGACAGGTGTGATCATCCAGCACAATCATGGTTCCTGTACCCAAGCGGCTGCCCGCCTTCTGCACTTCTCTGAAATCCATGCGGACGTCGAGATGTTGCTCGGTGAGGAAGTCGGTCGAAGCGCCGCCAGGAAGCAGGCCGCGAAGCTTCACACCATCGCGCATCCCTCCCGCGTGCTCTATCAGAATTTCACGGATGGTTGTGCCCATGGGCAACTCCCACAAGCCTGGCCGTTTGACTTTGCCACTTGCACCATAAAGCTTCGTTCCGCTATCGGCTGTGAGGCCAAGGCGGATGAACCACTCGGGGCCGTTGTTGATGATGTGAGGCACGTTGCAAAGCGTTTCTACGTTCTGCACGATCGTAGGTTTTCCCCAGAGCCCTGAGACGGGTGGAAACGGTGGTTTGGAACGAGGATTCGCGCGTTTGCCTTCAAGGGCATTCAGCAATCCCGTTTCTTCCCCGCACATGTAGCGGCCGGCACTGACATGGAGGTACATTTCGAGGCTGTAGCTGGAACCGAGAATGT
>JAICJP010000320.1 GCA_025928375.1 Candidatus Sulfotelmatobacter sp. | reverse complement strand
GAAAGCTTACAGCTCAGTCGTGGTGTCGCATTATTACGCGGTGAAGCAGAAGAACGGGAAAACGCAATTCATTTTCGATCCGCCGGCAGCCGAGAACTGTGTCCACGCGTTATTTCCTCATGCGGGCTGCGAGCCTTGCTGGTATTTGACACGGCATCCGGAGCAGAGGACTGACATTTAGAGTTCAATGTCTTGGGAATGAGTGCATGTCTGCTGGACTAGAATGTTGCGGGTTCAACTTAGACACGAGGGGTTCACGTTGACAAATATTGGACAGCTTACATGCCTGGCTGGAGTGCTCATGGCTCTCACGATCGGAGCGCTGGCTGGAGATTCTTCCGATGCTCGCGTGCAGAAGGCTTACCGGTTTCAGCAGGGAGGGTGGACGTACGTTCACCTGGAGGGCTCGCCTTCCGAGGTCGGGTATCAGCATGGCTATCTGCTGGCGGCGGAGGTCCAGGACGCGTTTGCAGCTATCAAGCTGTTCGACGTGCACCAGTCGGGGAAGGATTGGGAGTTCTTCCGGACTACCGCTCGTCAGATGCTCTGGCCGCATATCGATCGCGAGTATCAGCAGGAATTACAGGGGATCGCCGATGGAGTCAAGGCGAAGGGAGTGAATCTCGACGTCTGGGACATTGTCGCGCTCAATGCCTTCGAGGAAGTGCCCGATTATTACCTGCCGTGGCTGGCGAAGCAGCAGAAGACTGCGAAGAATCCGAAGTTGAAAGCGCCGGGGAACTGCAGCGCGTTCATTGCCACCGGGAGCATGACGAAGGATCACCAGATTGTGATCGCACATAACAACTGGACCAGCTATCTGGCGGGGGCCCGGTGGGTGATTATTTTCGACATTCAGCCGCAGCACGGGAATCGCATTTTGATGGACGGCTTTCCGGGCGTGATCACCAGCGATGACGATTTTGGAATTAATTCGGCGGGCATGATGATCAGCGAGACCACGATCACGCAATTCGAAGGCTGGGATCCGAAGGGCAAGCCCGAGTTCATGCGCTCGCGCAAGGCCATGCAGTATGCCAACAGCATCGACGATTACGTGCGCATCATCAAGGAAGGGAATAATGGCGGATACGCTAATGATTGGCTGCTTGGAGATCGCAAAACGGGGGAGATTGCGTACCTTGAATTGGGGCTGAAGAACACTCCCCTGTGGCGCAGCAAGGATGGCTATTTTGTGAGTTCGAACTTCGCGCGCGATCCAAAAGTGATCAAAGAGGAAACTACGTTCGATCCGGCTGACGCATCTTCTTCGCCGAATGCGCGGCGAGCACGTTGGGAAGGACTGATGAAAGAAGCTAAAGGCAAGATCGACGTGAGCATGGCCCAACAGTTTTTGGCCGACCACGTGGACAGCTTCGAAAAGAAAGAACAAGCGGATGAACGGTCACTCTGCGGGCATGTGGATGCATCGCCGCGAGGGGTGAAGGAATGGGGATGGAATGATTACAATCCCGGCGGCGCAGTGCAGGGTAAGGCGGCCGACAGCGGCATGGCGGCGAAGATGAGTTTTGTGGCGCGGGCGGGGCATCCGTGCGGCCAGGATTTCCTGGCCGCCGATTTTCTGGAGCGGCATCCGGAGTATTCATGGCAAAAGCCGCTGCTGCGGGATATGAAGGCTGGGCCCTGGACCGTGTTTACAGCCGGCCAGAAAGAAAATCAGTAACCCACTGAGCTGCGGGCCTGAAATCCCGCTCAAAATAAAACCCGCCCTGCGAAATGTTTCGCCGGGCGGGGCAAAGGTTCAACCAGTCTTATCTTTTTACGGGACGCTCACTTTGATCGTCTGCTCGCCGACGCCTCCCGTGCTATTCCACGAGCGAACCGTCAGGGTGTGCGTGCCTGGAGTCAGGTTGAGAGTGGTGTTGAGGGTATTGCCGTAGTTCTGGCGGTGAACAATGCCGGAATCGACGTACACGGTCCATGAGGCGATCGCGTTCGACGACCATGCGGTTGCCGCCAGATTCACGCTCGACGGCACTTGTGCGCCGTTCAGAAGGTTCGTGATGTTGACTGCAACCGGCCTGACGTCCACGGTGAATGTCTGATCGCCATAAGCGCCGGATGAATCCCAGGCGCGAACGACGACAGTGTGGACGCCCAGCGATGCCGTAATAGCGGGTGCAATCGAATTTACAGCTCCAGCTTTGAATCTGCCCACGCTGTCTACGTACACCCACCAGCCCACGATTGCATGTCCCGAGGTGGGGACGGCCGAGGCATGAATGTTCATGGGCGACTTCACGTTGGAGGCGAAGCCGGGCGCGGAAATCGTTACTGCAGGTTTCGCCCTTGCGGTTACGGTGAGCGTCTTCTGCGCATAGGAACCGGAGCTGTCATGCGCTTGAACGGCGACGGTGTGCTTCCCCTGGGACAAGGGGACCTGCAAGTTGACTTTGTTGGTCGCGCCCGCAGTGAGCGTACTCTTGCCGTCCACCAGTACGTGCCAGGACTGGATCGTATGTCCCGGCGTGGGCGAGGCCGCTGCCTGCACGTTCACAGGCGTGCCGACCGTGACGTTATTCACCGGCGTAGCCACCGCCAGAGTGGGTACGGCGGTCGCAGCTTGTAACGTCAAGCTCCGATCGCCGTAGCCGCCTGATGTATCCCAGGCGCGGACTACAACCGTATGCGATCCCGCGCTCATCTTGACTTGCGGCGTGATGTAGTTGACTGCTCCCCCGTTGTAGACGTTCACGCTATCGACATAGACGTGCCATCCGGTAATGGAATGGCCCGAACTGGGGGACGCCGAAGCATCAATCTGAACCGGTGAGCTTACCGAGGCACCGGCTCCTGGAGAACCGACGGTCACCACCGGTTTAGCGGCAACGCTGGCTCCGAAGAAATCAGCCATATTGGCAGCATACGCAGAGGCACCTGGGTAGGATTTCGCGCCCAGACTGTCGAGGATGGTCCGGAGCGCGTTCTCGTGCTTGTAAAGATGGGATGAGACATAGTGCGGTTTCACTTTCGGTCCGATGAGCGCGGTGTAAACCGAGGCGCCGCAACCCGCGTTGGTGCCGCCTCCACACTCATCGAAGGTCACCAGGATCAGTCCCGTGCCGCCCGATTTGAAATCAGGCAGGTTGAGAATGGGTGAAAGCGTGCTGCTGAGGAACTGGTCGGCGGCCGCGAGCGAGCCATCGTGGGCATCGTGCTTCCCGTCGGGAACGATGATCGAGAAGCGGGGCAATTTGCCAGCTTGGATATCAGTGTTGAGCTGTGCGAGATCGACCACTTTGCCGGCCGAGCCGTTCACATTGTTGATCACATCGCTGTACCAGGTGGCTCCGTTATGGCGGCGATAGTACGACGTGCCATTATGATTGTCCGGAGTGGTAACGGTGCCTCCCGCTGCAGCGTAGGACTGGGCGTAAACCTTCCATGAGATTCCCGCATTATTGAGCACGCGGAAGATGTTGTTATCGGTGATGGCGTCGGTCTTGGTGGTGCCGGGATAGTAGCAAGAGTTTCCGCTGCAATTGAAATTATGCGTTCCCGCGGGAAGCGCGCAGTTGACGCTGGACTCGCAACTTCCCGAAGCCAGCCAGAGATAATCCAGAAGTGAGCCACCGTTATCGGATTGGTAGTGAGTGGCGTACCCGTAAGCGTTTCCTTTGCCGACGAGCCACGGCATATTCCCCATCACCGCGTTGTAGCTTGAATTTTCATCGATTACCAGCACGACGTGCTGCGCTGAAGGTACCTGCGCAAAGACTGTTGCGGAGAAACACAGCAGTACGATGGCAGAGGATAGAAGTCTCCCTGCTCTTATTAACAACATCAAACCCCCTCAAAATTGGACTTACGTTGGGCCTCCCTTGCCCGACACGGGTGCTCAAGGGCCTTACTGGAAGTGAAACCGTCTTGCAGTGCCCGAAGTTTAGCGAAGGTTGGCCGGGGGACGCATCAAAAAAGTACCGTCGGCAGAAATGAGAAGGGCATCGGCCATTCGCCCTAGGTTGGAGAACCCGTGCAAAACACTTGTACAGCGCAGCTATTCGGTGACCGAACAGCCGCAGTCAGCCGGGACCACGCGGGCAAGCAGGAAATCAGCGATGCGCTTGTAGGCGTCAATCTGATTATCGACGCGAGCGAAACCATGCCCTTCGTTCTCGTAGATTTTGTAGTCGATCGAACCGCCACGTTTTCTGATGGCGTCGACGAATTGCAGGGTCTCGGATTTCGGGCAGCGGGGATCGTGGCCGCCGGCTAGTAAAAGCAGCGGAGCGGTGATTCTGTCGATGAAGTTGATGGGGGAGCGGTCTTCGTACAGCGCCTTATTTTTCTGCGGGTTACCCATGGTGGCCAGATCGCCTTGACGCAGAACCGGATCTTCGTTATCGATCTCGGTGAACCAATTGACAAAGGGCACGATGGGGACGCCCGCGGCCCAGATTTCGGGTGCCTTGGTCACAGCCATCATGCTGAGATAGCCTCCGTAGCTGCCGCCCATCACGGCGATCTTTTTGGGATCGAGATGGCCGGTCTGCTTGATCCAGTCCACGCCGGCGAGAACGTCGTCTAAATCGCCGCCTCCCATATCAAAGAGGTTCGCCTGCTGGAATTCCTTGCCGTATCCGGTAGAGCCGCGGTAGTTAGGCGCGAGCACCATGTAGCCTTGATTGGCGGCAAATTGGATGAAGCGGTTGAACGAATTCATCGTTTGCGACGCCGGACCGCCATGGATGTAAACAATAGCCGCGTTCTTGCCACTGCGGGCCATGTTGAACGGGACGTACAGGAATGCGGAGACGGTCCACTTGCCGTCGCGGCTGGGGTAATGAATCAGGTAAGGTTCGACCAGATCTTCGGAACGGATTCCCGCGAGCAGGGAATGGGTGATCTGCCGGGAACTATTTTTCGCGAGATCGTAAATCCAGAGGTCGCTCGGCGCCGTTGGGCCGTTGTGGATGTAGAGCACGCGGGAACCATCCGGGCTGAAGGCCGAGTGGCCGCCCGCGGGCTCGTTGACGCCAGTGGCAATGGCAAGCTGCGTTGATTTTCCCGTGGCGAGGTCGTGCAGGTAGATGTTTTCATTTCCATCCACATTGGCACTGAAGACCAGATGTTTGCCGTCGGGGGAGAAGTTGTGGGCCCTAATTTCCCATTTGTCTTTGGTGAGCCATTCGCTCTTCTTCGTCGCGAGGCTCAGGATGCCGATGTTTTCGTACCCATTCGATGCATTGGAGGTGAGCAGGACGGACTTCCCGTCGGGCGACACGCCGTTGGCCGAGAAAAGCTGCTCGCCATCGTGCGGAGTCAACAACACGCTTTGTCCCGTGTCCAGATCTGCCAGGAAGACATTCGAGTCGGTGCCCTTCGCCTGCTCCTGGGTGTAGACGACGTATTTTCCGTCCTTGGACCAGATGGGGTTGTAGTTGCCTTTGTCCTGCGGGGTGTTCGAGGTGATG
>JAICJP010000356.1 GCA_025928375.1 Candidatus Sulfotelmatobacter sp. | reverse complement strand
ACGGGCTTCTTGGCTACTTCGGTTACCGCTATTTGCTGCGCTTTCCACAGCTCCGGTTCAACTTCGCCTTTAGCGAGATAATCTAGCGCCTGAAGCCCGGCGGCGGCAACCATTGCCAAGTTTTGCGACACCGGGATGTCCTCCTGCAGCAGCGACGATTGATGAAGCAAAGGCTCAAGCTTCGCGTCATTGTCTCGCCAGAGCACCAGCCACTTGCGAATCCTGGCCTCGGCAGCCTGATCTTTGTAGGCACTCTCAATAAACTGCTGCACCAGGGCGCTGAATTCGCGTGCGGTATCACTCTCAGGGTATGCCGCATCGATCAGGCTAGTCAGAGGTGCGTGAAAATCGATCGGGCCTTTGGCGTCATCCCACCGGTTGTAGTCCTTGACCGGTTCGACCACGTCCGCCAGCACGCGGAGAGCAGTAATGTCGGAAGTGCCTGCCATGCGCTGCAACATCCGGTCACGGGTCGAATATTCCCTTAAACCGAGCGCTTCAAGCTCAAGACCGACGGCATGCATGCGCGTGTACATCGAGTTCACGTCGGTTACATTCTGTGGAGACCAGAGCCTCTCAGCAATGGCCGCATTGCGTGGCCATATATGGGAGTCGATGTTCTCGGGCGTGACCCACTCAGCCCACTGGGCGGACTCGCCTCCCAGGATCAACGCTTTCTGCTCGGGAGTGAGGTTTGCGGCGGCGCCACTCATCGGGTCCACAGCATAGTGGCGCGCCGCAGGCCACATGAGATCGACGTAGTAACCGTAAGAGAGGAGGCCACGATAGCCCTGTTCTGCGGCCCTGGCTAAGGACTCCTGTCCGCGCCATGATTGCACCACGATGTCCTTCGGCAAATCGGGGTGAAGAATCTCATCCCAGCCCACCATGGTCTTGTGATGCTTGGCCAGAATCTTCTCCAAGCGCTGGTTGTAATACGCCTGTAAGTCCTGATTCGTTTTCATCCCATGCGCTTGTTTGAACGCCTGAATTTTGGGATTGGAATCCCAGTACTTTGGGTCCACCTCGTCGCCGCCGATGTGGAAAAATTGATCAGGAAACAGCTTTGCCATCTCTTCGACGAACTTGTCCATGAACTTGTAGGTCTCTTCGCGGGTCGGATCGGTCACGGACTGGTTCCCGTTTTCGTTCTCCACCGTGAACGGACCCGGATTGCTGGCCAGTTCGGGGTATCCCACGAACCACGAGCGGCTGTGGCCGGGAGTATCGAACTCGGGCTCAATACGGATGCCGCGATCGTGCGCGTAGGCGATCAGGTCGCGGATTTCTTCCTGGGTATAGAACTTGCCTTCCGAACCCATCCCGGTGAGCTTTGGGAACTTCTTGCTTTCAGCGCGGAAGCCCTGATCGTCTGAAAGGTGCCAGTGCAGGACGTTCATCTTGACGGCAGCCATGCCGTCGAGATTGCGCTTGAGGACATCAATGGGAATGAAGTGGCGGCTGACGTCAATGAGCAAACCGCGCCAGGGGAAGCGAGGCTGATCTTTGATGGTCACTGCCGGAACGGCGAAACCATTCGGACCGATTTGCACCAATTGCAGAAACGTCTGCAGGCCGTGTAGCGCGCCTAGCGGATTCGGAGCGGTGATCTTTGCGCCAGATGCCATTACGGTGAGTTCGTAAGATTCATCTTCGCCGAGCTTTTGAACCGCTTCGCGCCCGTGGTCGGCGTGAACTTCGAGCGTCGGCGCGCCCGAGGTATTGGCGCGGACGGGGATGCCGGTGATTCGTGACAGTTGCTCGCTAAAACGCTGCGCACCGCTGTCCAGGGAAGCATCGTGTGTTCCGGTGACGGCTACGGAAAATGCTGCGCTGATCTGCAGTTGCCCTGTGCCATGCTGCACGCTGGACGGCATGGGCATGAGGTTTAGTTGGGGTTGCGATTGAGCGGAGGATAAAACCGAGATGAAGAGTACGGCTGACAGAAATAATTGAGTTCTCATAAGCTGCGCTCGTTAACCTACCTTGATCTAGGGAATCAATGTCCTGTGCCCAGTTCGCGCACGATGCTGCCGACGAACTGCTTGGCATCTCCGAACAGCATGAGGTTGTTGTCCATGTAATACAGCGGGTTGTCGATCCCCGCGAATCCCGGATTCATGCTGCGCTTGATGACCATCACGGTATGAGCCTTGTCGACGTCGAGAATAGGCATGCCGAAGATGGGGCTCGTTTGATCGGTGCGGGCCGCGGGGTTGGTCACGTCATTGGCGCCGATGACGAGTGCGACATCGGTCTGCGGGAAGTCGCCGTTGATCTCATCCATCTCGATGAGGCGATCGTAAGGAATGTCAGCTTCGGCCAGCAAGACGTTCATGTGGCCGGGCATGCGTCCCGCAACCGGGTGGATCGCGAAGCGGACATCGATCCCCTTCTTCGTGAGCACGTCGTACAGCTCGCGGACTTTATGCTGCGCCTGGGCGACGGCCATACCGTATCCCGGGACGATTACCACTTTGTTCGCTGCCGACAGAATGGAAGCGGCTTCTTCGGGGTTTGCGCTACGGACCACTCGTTCTTCCTTGACGCCTGCTGCCGATGTCTGCACCTGGCCGAACGCTCCGAACATAACGTTGCTGAAGGAGCGGTTCATGGCCTTGCACATAATGACGGACAGAATGAAACCGGAGGATCCATCGAGAGCGCCGGCTACCACCAGCACCTTGCTGTTCAGAACAAATCCCAACAAGGCCGCCGAAAAACCGGCGTAAGAGTTCAAGAGCGAGATCACCGTCGGCATGTCGGCACCGCCAATGGGCGTGACCAGCAGCACGCCAAAGATGAGGGCCACGATAACCATGATCGGGAACAGCCAGGCGTTCGCCGGATTGACCACCAGCGCGACCGCCAATGCGAGTGCGGCTCCAAGCACCGAAAGGCTGACAATATTCTGTCCGCGGTAGACAATGGGTCGTTGCGGCAGGATTTCCTGCAGTTTCCCCGCTGCGATGAGACTGCCGGTAAAGGTCAGCGAACCAATAATGACTTCGAGCCCGATTTCACCCATTTGGAAGCGGGTGACGGGCTCGGTGCCGACGTAGAACTCGGCAATGCCAATCATGGCTGCGGAAAGCGCGCCGAAGGCATGACTCAGAGCCGTTCGCTGCGGCACCGCCGTCATGTGTACCAGGCCAAGAGGAACTCCCACCCCGGCGCCCACGATCAGAGGAATGAGTACCCACTTGTAGTGGGCCACCTCGGGATTGAACAGGGTGGCGACGACCGCCAGCGCAGCTCCGATTTCGCCGCACAGTACGCCCATCCGCGCCGTCGTGGGCGAGTTGAGAAATCTCAGCGAGAGAACGAAGAGGACGACGGCGGCGATGTAGGCGAAGTCGAGATACTGCTGAAGTGCCAGTCCGGTCATGATTGTTTCGACCTGCCGGATTTGAACATGCGCAGCATGCGGTCGGTGATGACGAATCCTCCCACCATGTTGCTGAACGATGCCGCCACCGCAATGGCACCGAGTACCGTCGTCAGCGTGGTCTCATGCCGTCCAGCGATGATGATGGCCGCGACTACCACGATGGCGTCCAGGGCGTTGGTCAGTGACATCAGCGGGGTGTGCAAGAGGGGTGAAACCCTTCGGATAACTTCAAATCCTACGAACCCCGCGAGGATGAAGACATAAAGATTAGAAATGAAATCCGCTGGCATCTGTGCTCCTTTAGGTTGCGGGTTGAGGTGGCAAGGGGGGCAGCTTGAAGAAATCGCGAATTCGCGGGTTGATGATTTCTCCGCCGCTGGTGATCATGGTTTCGCGGATGATCTCATCCTGCATGTTCAACTGCGGCTTGCCGTCTTTCACCATATAAGTGAGAAAGGTCATCAGGTTGCGGGCGTACATTTGGCTGGCATGATAAGGAACCGTGCTGGCCAGATTGATCGCGCCGATTATGGTGACGGAATGCACCTTGATGGTTTCGGCCATCTTGGTCAACTCGCAGTTGCCGCCGCGCTCCGCGGCCAGGTCCACGATGACAGATCCCGGAGCCATTCCTTTCACCATATCCGCCGTGATCAATACTGGGGATTTCTTCCCTGGAATGACGGCGGCGGTGATCACGACATCGCTTTCCGCAACCACCCGGGTTAGCAATTCGCGCTGGCGCGCGTAGAAAGATTCGTCCTGCGCGGTACCGTAGCCGCGGGCGTCCTGCGCATTCTGGGCTTCGATGGGAAGTTCGATGAATCGTCCTCCCAGGCTCTGGACCTGCTCCTTGGCGGCAGGCCGCATGTCATAGGCGGAGGCAACGGCACCGAGCCGGCGAGCGGTAGAGATCGCCTGCAATCCGGCCACGCCCGCACCGATCACGAACACGCGCGCCGGCGTGATCGTGCCGGCGGCTGTGGTCATCATGGGAAAGACCCGGGGTGAGGTTTCGGCGGCGAGCAGGACGGCTTTGTACCCGCAGATCGTGGCCATGGAAGAAAGGGCATCCATGCTCTGGGCACGGGTGGTGCGCGGCATCAGTTCGACCGAAAATGCCGTGACTCCGGCGTGGGCGATGTTCTGGATCGTCTCTGCCGAGCCAAACGGCCGTAGGAAGCCGATCAGCGCCTGCCCCGATTTGTACAGCGGCAGATCATCCTTGCCACTGACGTCATTCGAGCCGTAGCAGAGCACCTGCAAAACCGCATCGGCATTACGAAAGACCGTAGCGCGGTCGGCAACGATCTTTGCGCCCTT
>JAICJP010000077.1 GCA_025928375.1 Candidatus Sulfotelmatobacter sp. | reverse complement strand
TTGAAAGCGCGTCCTAACGCTGCCTGCAAGACTTCCTTACGCTGACCGCCCAGGGCCACGCGAATTCCGAGCTCGCGCAGGCGTTTGCTGACGGAATACGCAGCCATTCCGAAAATTCCCACTACGGCAAGGATTGCGCCCAGGCCCCCCAGTATCCCCAGGGCCAAAGTCGCCATCCGCGGGCCAAACAGCACTGTATCCAGCGCGCGGTAGCGCGTTGTAATGTACACCGGCAGAGCCGCGTCCACTTCTCGCAGAGCGGTCCGGATCGCTCCTCCCAGTTCCTGCGGATCGCGCTTCGAGCGCAAAACCATCCAGCTCGAGGATGAAGGCGATTGCAGGATGGGCAGATACATCGCCGGTCTTGGGCTCTCGCCGAGCCGGTCGTACTTTCCGTCTTCCGCGATACCCACAACCTGGGTACGCGTTCCGTCCGGCATCTTGAAGTAACTGCCTAGCCCGTTCTGAATGGAGCCAAACATCCGGCGGGCAAACTGCCCATTCACCACCGCGACTCGGGACGAGTCTTTATCGTCGTGCGAGCTAAAAGACCTGCCCGAGAGCAGAGACGTCCCCGCCGCTTGGAAGTATTCAGGCGAGACCTTGAAAATGACTGGGTTCATTGCCGCTTTGGAGGGCCGGAGATCGGACGTAGTATCCGCGAACACATTGGAATAGATACTGCCTTCGCTTAAAGGAAGTTGATCGGCCAATCCCACCGACTCTACGCCCGGAATTGCCTTCAACGCATCGATCATTCGTTTCTGCAGCGCGGGTACTCTGTCGCCGCTGTACCCCGCCATGGGCGGGTCTGTTTCCGCCAGCATTGTGTTCAAGTCAAACCCGAAGTTGCTGCGCAGGCAGTGAGCCAGTCCTCGTACCGCAACCAGGGAAGATGTGACCAGCACTGCGCACAGGGCGATCTGCACGACCAGCAATACATCCCGGGCTGTAATGCGCCGGCCAATCCTGCCGCTCGAGCCCGTCTTCACCACTTCGTAAGGATTGGTTTGCAGGACCTGTCTAACCGGCACGGCCCCGAACAGGAACCCGCTGGCGAGGGCTAGCAGGAGCGCGAGGAGATATACATTCGAGTCGGGTGTCACCGCCATGTACCCCGGAAATCGAGGAAACGGCTGCCACTCACTAAGCTGGCGCAACAGAAAAATGCTGCCCCCCAACCCGACAGCACCGCCGGCCAGCGAGATCAGAACGGCTTCGGTGAACAGGCCGCGCAAGATGCGTTTTCGGCTTGATCCAAGCGCAAGCCGCAGAGCGACTTCCCGCGACCGGTCGGCCGCCCGAGCCGCAAATAAACTGCCCAGGTTGGCGCACGCTGCCAACAGAATCAGACTCGCGAGCAGCATCAGTCCCGTCAGGAACTCACGAACTGGACCGCCTATGTAGTCTCCGTACATACTGGGCCGCACCAGTTTGAAGGTCATCTTGCCTTCATCTTTGGGATACTTGCGCAGCAG
Organism: Candidatus Sulfotelmatobacter sp.; assembly: GCA_025928375.1. GTDB lineage: Bacteria > Acidobacteriota > Terriglobia > Terriglobales > Acidobacteriaceae > Sulfotelmatobacter. The sequence goes on along the minus strand of JAICJP010000077.1, from coordinate 13,741 downwards.
ATCCTGGCCAATGGAGTTCAGATCGGCTACCGCCTGGCCGGTGGTAACCCCAGCTTTCAGGTGTCCCATGGTGATGAAGACCCAGTGACTCCGGCGGTCATTCAGTTGTGTGCCTCCATCGATGTCGTGATTGACGATCGGCACAAAGAAATCCGGATGGAAGAACAACAGGGTTCCATGAAATCCCGGCGGCGCTACACCGATCACTGTGTAAGGATGTTTATTCACCGCGACGTTCTGCCCAATTACACCCCGGTCATCGTGAAAATGTGTATGCCAGTACTTGTAGGTGAGCACGATATAGGGCGCGCTATTTGGACCGTGTTCATCGGAGGCGTGAAAGAAACGTCCGAGATACGGCTGGACATTTAAGCCGTCGAAAAAATTGCCGCTTGCTTCCTCAATCCACGAGCGCGAGGGATTGTTGCCCGTATCCAGTGCCACTTCATTGACGTTGTATGCGATCAGAGCCTCAAAGCTGTGATTGCGGTCGCGTAGATCCACGTAATCGGGATAGGACTCTGACATGTCGTCTTCCAGCCGCCACAGTCCATAGAGACTTTCGGCATGGGGCACATTCAATGGCCGGATGATGAACGCATTCATGATGCTGAACACCACCGTGTTCGCCCCAATTGCCAACGCAAGCGTCAAGATTGCCGCCAGCGCGAATCCCGGAGACTTGCGCAACATCCGCAAGGTGAGGCGCACATCCTGGATAGCAGTCTCAATCAGGTTTCCGCCAAGAGCCTGGTGGCATTCCTCTTTGACCTTCTCCTGGCCGCCGAACTCGATGCGGGCACGCCGCTGCGCTTCCTCCCGCTCAAGTCCGGAACGTTCCAGATCTTCCGCGCGTAGCGCAATGTGGCTGCGGAGTTCTTCGTCCATTTCCGCCGAAAGCTGTGAACGGAGAAAAAACTTTTCTCCGATTGAGCGAAAGTAGGCCAGGAGTTTCATACTTCCTCCGGTTGAGCTGCCAGAGCGGATCCCATCGCTGTGGCTAGGCGGTTCCAGCCTTCCATCTGCTCGCGCAGGCGCTTGCGGCCGGACGCGGTCAGTTCGTAAAACTTCGCGCGGCGATTATTTTCTGATGTACCCCAGCTGGCTTTCAGCAAGCCCTGTCTTACCAGCCGGAACAGAGCCGGATAGAGCGCTCCCTGTTCGATCAGCAGCGCCTGGCCCGAGATCTGCCCAATGCGCAACAGAACGCCGTAGCCGTGGAGCGGGCCTAGGGAAACAGCTTTCAGAATCAGGATGTCGAGAGTGCCGGGAAGGATTTGGGCTTGATCAGTCATGCAGCCCCCTAAGATGCTTAGGAGATTACCGTGGCTCTCCTAAGCTGTCAAGGAGAAAGTGGAGCCATTCGAAGAGGGGCTTCCGGGGATTGCCGGATTACGGTTCTTGGGCTCTACCAGCGAGTGCGGGAGTTGGTGTATAGTGGTCACCCGCTCAGGAAAAAAATGCCGCAAAGTGCGGCTTCTCAATCCAGTCCTAACCTAGACCGCCCATCCTTCGGATGAAGGTGGCGCTGAATACCCCAGGAGGAGAAAGTATGTCTGATGTAGGAATCCGCGCGCGCCTGAGTTTGGCAGCGTGCGCTATCGTTCTTCTTGGCCTCTCCCAAGTGGCCAATGCAAAAACCCTTTGCGTGAATCCGTCGGGCAAGCATGGTTGCTATTCGACGATCTCGGATGCGCTGAGCCATGCCGCTGCGAACGACAGCATCCATGTGGGTCCAGGGACCTATAACGAAGAGGTGGACGTTGCTTTTCCTGTTTCCATTATTGGAGCAGGTTCGCATTCCACAATCGTGGACGCTACCAATCTCGCCCACGGCTTCTTTGTCGATGGCTATGATCACCCGGGGCTCAATGACGTGACCATCGCTGGATTCACCGTCCGCTATGCCTTGTATGAGGGCATTCTGGTGGTGAGCGCGTCCGATGTCACCCTGCGGGACAATAAGGTCGAGAACAACGACCAGATTCCGGGGATTCAGTTCACGGGCGATCCCACGGGATGTCCCAATCAGCCCGGCAATGGTATCTACGAGACCGATGAAACCGGGGATTGCGGCGGCGGCATTCACCTGGTTGGAACTGCTAATTCGATCGTGTCGCGCAACTTCGTGACCGGCAATTCGGATGGCATTCTCATCAGCGACGAAACCGCCGAGAGTCACGACAACCTGGTCACGCACAATATCTTCAAGGACAACCCTGCCGAGTGCGGCATCGTGATGGCTTCTCATCCGCCAGCCGGACACACCAGTCCTCCGTTCGCGCCGCATTATGGGGTGGATCGCAACACCATCTCCTATAACCTTTCCGACCACAATGGCGTGAAGGTGGGCGGCGCCGGGTCGGGCTTCTTCAGCGATGGCGCGGGCCCGGGGCGCGTTTCCGGAAATGTGATCATCGGGAACACTCTGACCAACAACGGGTTGGGCGGCGTCGCACTGCACACCCATGTCGGTCCGGCTTTCGGACTGCCGGCAGATGATATGTCGAATAACAAAATTCTCGACAACTTCATCGCCGGGAATCTGGCCGACGAGGAAGATACTGCCACTCCGGGTCGGGTTGGAATCAACATCAACAGCGGTGGCGGCGGTTCGCCGGTGATCGGAACCGTCATCTCCGGCAACACAATTCGCGATGAAGATATCGACGTTGCCGTGAATACCCCGGCTGAGGTCGATGTCCACCTCAACGATCTGCTCGGGCACAAAATCGGCGTAGGCAACGTATGTGCTTTCGATCATGCGTCCTGTACCGGAACCGTGGACGCCACGCAGAACTATTGGGGATGTCCCATGGGGCCCGGCGGCCCGGGGTGCTCGACCGTCAGCGGACCCAATGTGCGTTTCGTTCCCTGGTTGAGAACTCCAATCAACGACAGAGATGAACACCACCGCGACGAATAAACCGCAGGCGGCGCCCGGTTCCGAAACAAGGAAGCGAGCGCCGCTTTTTTAGAAACCGTTAAGATCGGCCCCCGCCCTGCGCACGTTTCAGTTCCTATTCCAAACCGATCATCACGCGTCCGTCTGGCGCGAGATCTTCCGTTTTCTCATTTAACTCAGGGATGGCCGAGCGGTTTCTCGAAGGCTGTAAAGCTCGCTGCGCTTGAGATGAGACTCGATCTCACCTTGAGACGAGTCGTTCATGAAGCTCGTCTAATCATTGAATGGGCATTGCTAAGCTGCTGAAAATCCGTTCGCTTAGGTGCTAATCCTTCCGTTCCGCCAGATGGTTCTGCCCTTGCTCCATGTTTTTGTGAACCGCGGATTACCGGCTCCCCACAGCTCTTTCTAACCGGGAAGAGGGGGAGCCCAACCGCATTTCGCAGCCCAGAGCCGAGTTGGATTAAAGGAAGTCAAGAGTGGCGCATTCAGCCGCAGCGACCGGACGAGCAGCTTACCCCGCCAACAGCGTGGCCGAGCTTGCCCGCTTTTTTCCCGACGCCATGCCCGTGCGCTTTCCCATCCAGCTCACTCGCATCCTGGAGCAGAACGGGGTGGCGGAGCTGAGCGAGAGCACAATCGTGGAATTTGCCACCTCGCGCGAGCTGCTGTTCGCCTCCAAAACGCCTTTGGAGTTCGGCGATCAACTGAATGTTCGTAACTCGGACGGGTCCCTGGAAGAGGCCGCGTCCGTGGTTGCGGTGCAGTATCAGCCGGGAAAGACTCTTGTGGCCGCACGCTTCCGGCGTGATGTGCCCACCTGGATCGTGAAATCATGAAGCCTTCCACTCCCGTGAAAGACCTTGCGGCGCAATGGATTTCCGCCCGCCGCCTTTATCCCATCTATTTTGAACTGGCACGCGAGTTCGCCATTGAGGTCAAGACTTGCGCCGAGCTTGAGGGCGGCGTCGAGGCTCCCGGCAAAGAAGCCGTCGAGCAAGCCCGGCAATGGCTCGAACAGATGGACAGCCAGGTCCAAGTGCATCAGTTGCGCCAGTTTCTGCAAACCAACGCCCTGGTCACCCAGGAAACCCTGCTGCACCTGGTACAGCATTTCGTCGCCAAGACAGAAAAGTCTGACGCGGTTCGGGACAAGGTGGATTTCCTGCTGGTGCAGTACTTCAGCCAGATTGCTCCAACCGGCATCAATGATTCGGAAGTCGACTTGGCTTACGTAGCCCGCGCGATGGAAGCAGTACTTGGGCAAGTCGACCTCAAGCCGCCGGTCTGGTTGAACGCCCTGGATCGCGTACTGGACGCGGCTCGCAAGTGCCGCTCGCTGGACGAACTGCTTCACGGCGGCATCCTCGAGCAAGGACGCAAGGCCAAAGGACTCGCCGGCGAGCTGTTCTACCTGCCGGTCGCACTGGTGGCCTTCACCCGGTTCGGGTACCTCATGCGGCGTGTGTTCTTCCGGCTGATGCTGGGAGATCTCAACATCATTCTGGATGGCCTGACGGAGCTGGAGGACAAAGGCGTGCAGACCATCGATTGCCGTCGCGCCCAGTTCTCGGCGCAGGAACCGATCCTGCGGCTGCGCATGATTTGTCAATCGTGGAAGGTGATGTTCCAGGCTGAGTATTCTTCGGGATCTCCATTGCGCATGCTGGTGGATTTGAAGGCGTCGGTGGAGCACGCACTTGGCCGCGGCAAATCCGCCGAGGGGGCGGGGAAGGCGAAGGCCGCCACCTCCGCGAAACCACCTCTGGCAGTGGCGAAACCAGCCGCCCCAGCCAAGGCGGCAACGGCGGGTCCGAAGCCTCCACTGGCAAAGGCGGCAGCGGCTCCTGCTTCTGGTGCGGGAGTTCCCGGAACGAAGCTGGCGAGCAACTCTGGCGGCCCACAGGTTGGGTTGAAGCCGGGCGCCAAGCCTGCGGCTCGCCCTTCGGCAGCCCCCGAGTTTGAAGTTTCTTCCGAGCCGGGTTGGGATGCAGAATCCGGGTCGCCCAGGAAATGATGAGCAGTAGCTTGATTCCAGACCAAGCATCAACCGTTCGCTAGGGGGAAAGGGAAATTGTCCGTGGAAATGCCGACCGTACTGATCATCTCCGACGAGGCCGATTTTTCCCGGCGCATTACCGCTCGCTGGCAGATGGAGCGCAACATCCCCACGTTCACCCTGCTGAGCGGGGAACTGTGGCCGCGCTTTTCCGTGGACGTCTTCGACGTGGCCATCATCGGGCAACTCCGGCGCGATCTGTTGTCGGTGGTACTGGAACCGCTGCACTCGACTGGTCAACCGGTATTTTGTGTCTGCCACGATTCCACCACGGCGCAGCTGATCCACGATCGCTGGCCGCGCGTTTCTATCCTCCGGCCCAGCGAGCACTGGCTCGAGACTCTGGTCCTGGCGGCGTCAGAAGCGGTTCATCGGGCTCGCGCCGAGTTTCGTGCGCGCGGACTTGAGGCAGCGTGCGTCGCGCTCGAACGGCAGGCGATGCTGGGCCGCTACATGCTCGAGATGCGGCACAACCTTAATAATGCGCTGACGTCCGTTCTCGGAAACTCCGATTTGCTCTTGCTGGAGCCCGGCAGCTTTTCCGCGCAGACGCGAGCCCAGATTGAAACCATTCGGAATATGACGCTGCGCATTCATGAAATCATGCAGCGCTTTTCGTCTCTGGAAAAGGAAATGAACGTGGTGGCCCAGCAGGCGGTGCAGGATTCCGGCAAGACGTACGCGGCCACAGCAGTGGGTGACTGAGACAAAAGCAAAGACGCAGGAAGCTACGAGAACAGAGAACGAGAACAGAGAACGAGAACAGAGAACGAGAACAGAGAACGAGAACAGAGAACGAGAACAAAGAGTCCTCATCCCCTGAAGCGACTCGAGATGAATACGGCTGCAGGCTGAGGATGAATATTTATGCATAAATTGTTGGCGGGCATCACAATACTCGAGCACGAGCTCTCGGCGTTGCGCCTCCTGGTGGAGCGCCAGACGGGCATCCTGCTGGATTGTCCGAACAGCGCATTAGCGGCTCACATTGCGGACTATCTGGAGCGCAGCGAACTGGAATCGCCGGCCGCGTTGCTGGCGCGGTTGCGTTCCGCCGAGTTGGAGCCTTGCGAAATCACTGGGTTTCTGGACGGCATCATGAACGTGAGCACCGGCTTCTTCCGGCATCCGGGCGCAATGACGGCGCTTGGACGCCAGGTGCTGCCGCAAGTCCTGGCGCGGAAAGTGAGCGAAGGACCCGCCACGCTGCGCATCTGGAGCGCCGGGTGCGGCAGCGGCGAAGAACCTTATTCCATCGCCATGGCAGTTTGTGAGGCTCTGGGCAGCGGCAGCGGCAACGGCAACGGCGCGGCAAACGGCAATGGCAGCAACGGAAGCAAAGACGCCAAGACCGTCCGCAACGGGGGGATCTGCGAAAGCTCTGCGGCTGCAAACAACAATGGCTTTAGCAAAGAATGCTCGATCCACATCGTGGGCACGGACCTGTTGCGGTCCGCCATTCAAGCGGCAGAGCGCGGAGTATATCCGCAGTCGGCCGTGATGGGCCTGCCGCCGGCGGCGATTCGAGCTTGCTTCTCGAAGATAGGCCCAAGCGCATCCGATGGGGATGGGAATGGCAACGGAAGCAGCAGTGCAGGTGCTAACGGGAATGGAAACGCGTATCTGCTGGTGAAGCCGCGTCTCCGCAGTCTGGTGACGTTCAATACCATGAACCTGACGAAGCCGGTTTATATCGGCCGCTTCGACTGCATCTTCTGCATGGACGTGCTCCCGCATCTATCGCGGACGCAGCGCTCGGCACTGATGGAGCGCTTGCACCTGTACCTAGAGCCCGGCGGTTATCTCTTCCTGAGCCAGACAGAAAAACTCTGCGCTCCCAACCTGAATTTCCGCTCGGAGACGTACGATGGATACACGTTCTACCGCAAACCATTGGCAGCGGCAGCGGCGTATGGGCGATGAGGTTAAAGTGTTCCTTTAGGAACACTCTTTCCGCAACCATGGAGTACCTAAGTAGCTTCAATACAGTAAGTTATAAAGCTTTGTTGCACTTCCAGTGCAGTCGTGTGTTTTGTCTATTTTGTCTAATATAGACGTTATGAAAAGCGTCTCTGCAACCGAGGCCAAGCAGCGTTTTGCGCGCCTTGATTGATGCGGCCCAGCGGGAACCTGTTGTCATTCGCCGCCAGAACCGCGATGTGGCGGTGATTGTCTCGGTGGAAGATTACGAGCGAATTCGCAAGGCGAACATTGCGGAACTCGGGCGTACGATGGACCGCATTGGAGCTCAAGCGAAGGCCCGCGGGATGACTGCGGAAGTTCTGGCTGACATCCTGAAAGACTGATGCGCTGCGTCATCGACACCAATGTGTTCGTGAGCGCTATGGTGTCTTCATCTTCGGTTCCGCGGCAAGCCGTAAACCGATCACTGAACGAAGGCATCGTTCTCTTTTCCGAAGCAACGATAGATGAGTTGAAGGAAGTTCTTTTCCGCTCCAAGTTTGGTCGCAATGTGAGTCATGAGGACCGGGTGTTGCTTCTATCTCAACTGGAAAGCGCAGTCGAGTTCGTTCCCATCATTCATGGGGTGCGCGAATGCCGAGATCCGAGAGACGACAAGTTCCTGGAAGTAGCGCTGAGCGGGCGGGCAAACGTGATCATTACGGGAGATGAGGACCTGCTGGCGACGAATCCGTGCGGGGAATTGCGATCGTGTCGCCAAAAGATTACCTGATTCTAGAAGTGTGAAGTGGCCTGCAACTCGGCAAGGCGGCGCTACGCGACACGGAGCGGTTATCTGGCTGCTACGTTTTGAGTGATGTGGCGATTTTGCAACAGGTGAAGCCTAGTGTCCGGAGGTTGACTCCGGATAACTTCAGCTTTGCGGATCACTCGTCCAGAATCATTGGATCTCCCCATTCATCGCCACAGCACATCTAGCGTCCCCCCTGACTTCGATCAGTCATTCTGCGAAATGAGGCCTGGATCAGGCCTGGATCCAGGTTTTCGCTTTGAAGCCTCGTGCGCGTTCGCGCCTGTTCTCGCATCAGTTTTGATTGTTCACTGGTGAAAAGCAGAATGCCCTTCATGAGCTGCAGGATCTGATCCGGATACCAGCGAGGCTGCATAATTCCCGTGCGGGAGTGTTCATTCGTACCGAGTAGCAGATGTCCGAGTTCGTGCGCTATGACACCCCCGAGAATTGTTGGGGTCTGCGACTCGGCATGTTCACTCTTGGCACGACGCAACGCATGTTCGTAATAGACACTGGCGAAAGCCGGGTGAATGGTAAAGCCGAAAACAGTGGGCTGGAACCGATTCTCGATAGCTGCCGAAAGCACTCGCAGCCTGAGGTCAGTAGCTTCGAGCGGTTTTTGACACCGTCCTTTCGGGGTGATGGTGGATGGCCCCACCAGGCACTCTAACCAGACCGTGCGCAAGCCAGCCTCACCGAGAATTCGGCCGGCTTCACGTTCGGCCCGAGTGAGTAAGGCAGGGGATGCCTGCGAGTAGTTGTAAACCTGAATCGTGATTGTGGGGAAGGGATCGCCCTCAGCGGCAAAAGTAGCTCCTGGAAGAGTGAATCCCAATATGGCGCCTAGGCCCGCTGCGGCGAAGGTCATGCCGAAAAAACGTCGCCTGCGCCGCCGGGCTTCGCCGGCACTTGGATGCAAGGGCCTGATGGATGTTGTCATGTCGTCCCCACTCCGCGCGGGGTGCGCGGTGAGGGCGACATTGGCCTATGGGTACCTCTACCTCAATACATGGGACCTCTATTGCGGGTCGGAGGAAAGTCGAAAGAAAATCCAAAGCTAACTCGGTTGAACCAATGCGGTTGCACGGTCGGATCAATCGAGGAAAGCAAGCGTAATGTCAGCTTGTTTAATTACCGGTCGGTGCTAGACTGGTAAAACTTGAGGCGGATTCTGTGGAAGAAGGTGTCTATTCCACTCGCTTACTCCGGTTTGGACCCTTCGAGGTAGACCTTCTAGCGAGAGAGCTGCGCAAGGACGGGGTGAAGCTGAAACTCACGGGCCAGCCCTTTCAGGTCCTCACCATCCTGCTGGAGCACCCGGGCGAAATCGTGACTCGTGAGGAGTTGCAGAAGCGTCTGTGGCCGGACACCTTTGTCGATGTCGACCACAACCTGAATACAGCCATCAACAAGATTCGCGAGGTGCTCGGCGACTCGGCGGAAAGCCCGCGCTTTGTTGAGACACTGCCGCGGCGGGGGTATCGATATATTGGTAAGTTGGAGCGGCCAGTACCGCCGGTAAAAGTGCCGGCTGCCGAGCCAGTTGTCACGGTTGAACCGGATCGAGGCTGGCGCTCTCGTCAACAGTGGTGGAATATCCCCGCTGGTGCTCTCGCCATCGCGCTCGTTGCCCTTGCCACGGTAGTTGCATATCGATTGCATCGGCCGCAGGGTCCGCAGGGGCAGGAGGCTTGGACTGCAGTTCCGTTTACGGCTCTGCCCGGACAGGAAACTGCCCCGGCTTTCTCTCCCGATGGCTCCCGAATCGCTTTCGCGTGGAACGGTGATCCCGGAACCGGGACCAAAGGCTTCGACCTGTATGTGAAGGCAATCGGGAGCGAAACCCTTCTCCGCCTGACGCAGCATCCCTCGGAATGGATTAGTCCGGTATGGTCTCCCGACGGCACGCAGGTCGCGTTTCACCGCCTGGCTGGCGCTGACACGGGAATCTATGTTGTGCCCGCGCTTGGCGGCCCTGAACGAAAATTATTTTCCACCCGAATGCCTGGGACTTGGGGGCTCTCTCTTATCAGCTGGTCGCCGGACGGCAAGTGGATCGCCTTCAGCAATGTGCCGGGAGATGAACATGCGATGATGTCTCTCCTCTCTACGGAAACATTGGAGACCAAGCGGATTCCGAACGGTGCCGATTGCCTTGAACCAGGTCAGCCCGCGTTCTCCCACAGCGGCGACCACCTCGCATACTGGTGTTATCGAACCGAGTACGAGGGCGACGCCGGGCTATATTCCTTAAGGCTTCCGGACGGAAAGCCGAAGATGATTGGGCCATTCTGGGCTTATCCACACGGGTTGACGTGGTCGGCAGACGACGAGAAACTCATTTATTCCCTTTGGAATACGAACTCATTCCAACTCGGCGAAGTTACCGTCGCGAATGGTTCGGTGAAGCGGCTAGCACTCGAAGACGCCGAGCTGCCGACTGTTTCTCCCAAAGGCGACAAACTTGCCTATAGTTCTATTTCCGTGCGCTTCAATCTCTGGCGCAGGGACCTGTCTCACGCGGAAGCTCCGGCGGCAGAACTCATCCCTTCTTCGCGGGCACAGTTCGACGCCCAATACTCTCGGGACGGAAAGCGCATTGCCTTCGCGTCCAAACGATCGGGCCGGCAGGGTGTATGGATCAGCAGCGACGATGGGAGTAATCTGGTCCAGATTTCGAGCCCCCATGATGAGAGTGGCAGTCCGCAGTGGTCGCCAGATGGAAAGAAGATAGCCTTTGACTCGCGCCCCCGGGACCGCTGGGAAATTTACGTAGCCGCCGTGACCGAAGGGAAGCCCAGAAAACTGGTCACAAATATCTCCGGCGTAATTCAACCTTACTGGTCCCGCGATGGAAAGTGGATCTATTTCAGATCCAATGAGCCGGGCAGGATGGGAATCTATCGCTGTCCCGCCTCCGGCGGAGACGCCATTGCACTCTCTAACGATATCTATGGAATCAGTCCGCAGGAGTCCCTTGATGGGAAGACACTATATTTTGCAAGCCACGGAGACAATTCGACGCTGAAAAAAACGGCCCTGTCGGGGCAGCGCGGGACGGAATCAGAGGTGGATGGACTGCCTGCGCTGCGCAATTCCAAGGTTTGGACCCTATCTTCGAATGGCATCTATTTTGTTCCAGCGGAGTCGCCCAGATCTGTCCGCTATTTCGATTTCGCCAGCAAGCAGATACGCCCACTCTTTGAAGTGGACAGGGATTTCGGTGACGGCCTATCCATATCTCCCGATGGCCGATGGATCATCTATTCACAAGTTGGCGATGTGAACAGCGACATCATGCTCGTCGATCACTTTCGATAGCACTCCTGCATTCTCACTAAGGTATGTCTAGGCAAAGAGAACATCGGCTCGCAGATTGGGTTTGTCGTAGATGACCGGAAAGGGAAGGAGACTATTTTGATGGCGTTTGGGCGTTAGGGGGCCTCAGTTCTGGAAGATTGCATTTGACTCCCAACACCGCAGTTCTGCTGGGAACGGTAGCCCAACAGGATGATCCCAAGAAACGTTTAGTTCCCGAGTGAACGAGCAAACCGGAAGTTAACGTCAACTGACATTATCAAGGGGGGCTGGCCCAGCTTTGCATGGGGTGAATTCACCCACAGAAGCGGCTGCCCCAGCTTTCGTGGTTTTCGAAAGCTGGGCACCACGGACCCCGATGGCATGTTCATTCGTCACAGCCGATGCCTGGGCGTCTATGCTACACCGACTACATGCCCAACCAGGCTGCATCGCTACTATGGCGCGGGATACTCGCACTTCATCACCACAAGTGGTTATCAGCGCCTGCCGTTGTTAGGAAGTGCACGGAACCGCGACCTGTTCCTGCGAGTGTTCGAGCAAGTGCGGCGAGACATGGGTCACCCGGAATCTGGCAGCCTCGGTTCTACGATTTCGTGGTGTTCTCGGAGAAAAAGCGAGTAGAGAAGTTGCGGTACATGCATCGCAATCCCGTAAAGCGCGGGTTGGTGCTGCAACCAGAACAGGGAGTGTGGAGCTGTTATCGGAACTACGCCTATGACGACGCTGGACTGGTCGTAGTCAACGAGCCACAGAGGGCGGAGCTAAGGGCGAGGAAAGTCTCTTGATTCGGCAGCAGTGGTGCCCAGCCTTCGAAAACCGCGAAGGCTGGGGCAGCCGGTTCAGTGGTGGATCCAAGGCGCAAAGCTGGGCCAGCCCCCAACTTACTGCAGAGTGCGTCGTAGTCGGTATAGTCATCTGAGCCATCGTTCAGAGCATCCAGGTAAACCAGTCCTCCAACCCGCTCATAGTGATGAATACCGAGTTGCGACAACTCATTCCCTGCCACAGAGTGGCCCACGACAACCGGCGCAAGGAGCTTGAGTGCATCGAAAACTCGCAAATCGTCATCCGCGAGACGCTGCTCTCCGAGTAGCCCGATTTGGGCTTACTGGATGCTCCAAAACCGCGTCTTGTGATGCCGTACACGTGATACAAGTTCGTTAATTTCTCGGCAAAGCCATCGAAAACATGCGCGGTGAATCCACGTCCCGCCAGCAGTACAAAGGGCCGTCCAGTTCCTCCCCAATCGAGCACCTCCAACTGGACGTTCTCTTCCACGGTTACGAACTGCACTTTATGTCGGGAGGGATCATGCCAGGGCACAGACTGCTGGGCACTCGCAGCCGCAATGGCGATAACACCGAGAAAACGAATCGCGATGCGGAGCGCATTATGCACGAGAAGTACCCACTGAGACGGCGAACAATGCCAACCTTACGCCGAATTGCCAGGAGTTCTATCCGTTTCTCGATAACGGGCTGTCCCTCTACACGAGCTATAGGGTGTCCATACGAGAGTCCCACCCGAGCCGCTATGCGAACAGGAATTCTTTGGTCTTCAGTTCTTTGATTGTGTCGCGCAGCTTGGCTGCTTTCTCGAATTCGAAACGCTTGGCGGCTTCACGCATGTCGCTTTCCAAATTTGCGATGTAGGTGTCCACTTCTTCCTGGGACTTGAATTCGGGCATGCCCTCGGATTCGGAAGCGGTTAGATCGGCATAATCGGCGGCGACTATGGCGGCCAGGGTCATGTCCAGGGGACGCACGATCGACTCCGGGGTGATCCCGTGCTCCTCGTTGTAAGCGGTCTGGATGGCTCGGCGGCGGGAGGTCTCGTCAATGGCCCGCTTCATCGAGTCTGTCATTCGGTCGGCGTAAAGAATCGCGCGGCCGTTGAGGTGGCGGGCGCAACGTCCGATGGTTTGAATCAGCGATCCTGCAGAACGCAGGAATCCTTCTTTATCCGCGTCCAGAATTGCCACTAACGACACTTCGGGCAAATCCAGGCCTTCGCGCAAAAGATTGATGCCAATCAATACGTCGAATTCGCCTTTGCGCAGGTCGCGCAGGATCTTCACCCGCTCGAGCGTCTCGATCTCCGAGTGCATGTAACGGCATTTCACGCCTACTTCCGCGTAGTATTCGGCCAGGTCCTCCGCCATACGCTTGGTCAATGTGGTGACCAGCACGCGCTCGCCTTTCGAAACGCGCTCCCGAATCTCATGCAGCAGGTCATCGATCTGGCCCTTCACCGGGCGAATCTCCACTGGAGGATCGATCAATCCCGTGGGCCGAATGATCTGCTCAATCACCACGCCGGCGGACTTGGTCAGTTCGTAGGGACCGGGGGTGGCCGACACATAGACCAGCTGGTTGGTGCGGTGCTCGAATTCCGCAAAGGTCAAGGGGCGATTATCCAGCGCGGAAGGCATGCGGAATCCGTATTCCACCAGCACTTCCTTGCGCGAGCGATCGCCGGCATACATGCCGTGCAGCTGCGGGACGGTCTGATGCGACTCGTCGATGAACATCAGGTAATCGCGGGGGAAGTAGTCCAGCAGCGTGGGCGGAGGCTCGCCCGGCATGCGTCCGGTGAAGTGTCGAGAATAGTTCTCAATGCCGTGGCAAAACCCCATGGCCTTGATCATTTCCAGATCAAACATGGTGCGCTGGTGGATGCGCTGGGCCTCGACCAGCCGGCCCTGCTTTTCCAGTTCGACTTCCCACCACGCCAGCTCTTT
>JAICJP010000127.1 GCA_025928375.1 Candidatus Sulfotelmatobacter sp. | reverse complement strand
TCAGCGTCAACCGATGCGTCTGCATCTTCTCAACCCAGTTGGCGACCACGAGTCGTCGCTTTTCCTGAAGCGCAGTTGAACCGGGAAACAGTGAGGCCGTATGTCCATCCGGGCCCAGGCCGAGGAGAATCAGATCTAAATGAGGAAAGGTCTCCGGCCCAAGTTGAAAGAACTTGCGAAGGGTCTTTTCATACGCGTCGGCAACCGCGGCTGCATCGGGGTTCTCGGTGGGGAAACGAAAGATGTTTCCGGGAGGAACAGGGACTTTCGACAACATGGCCTCACAGGCCATGCGGTAGTTGCTGTCAGGATCCGTGGGGGGAACGTGGCGTTCATCTCCCCAGAAGAAAAACATCTTGTCCCAAGGCAGGATGGTGCGGGCATTCGTGGCCAGCAGGTTGAAGAGGCTTTTGGGAGTGGATCCGCCGGACAGGGCGATGGTGAACCTTCCGCGTGTGCTGACCGCCTGATTGGCGAGGCGGACAATCTCTTCCGCCGCGGCTGCGAACAACTCCTGGGGAGTGGTCGAGACGCGGATTTCGGCGGACGGAATCACACGCTCAACCTTTGCACCCGCGGACAGCGGCGCAGCGAGCCGCGCCGAGGAGGCCCGCCTTTTCGTTGGTTACAACGTGCACCGGCATGGACTCGACCAGTCCCCGCATGCGGCCCTTTTCGAGAAAGGCCTGCAGGAAGAGCGGGCCCTGGAGTTTCGGAAGGATTTTCGGTGAAATGCCGCCGGCCAGGAAAATTCCCCCTGTAGCCATCGTCTTCAATGCCAGGTTCGCGGCTTCGGCGCCATACACGGTAATCCACAAATCGAGGGACTTCTCGGCGAGGGCATCGGTGCCGGCCATCGCTGCCTGGGAAATTGCGGCCGCCGGATCGCCGGTGCGCATAGCCGAAGCCAACTCGTCCGACTCTTTGCCGCCCTCGGTCTCGCGAAGGAACTCGTAGACGCTGACCAGGCCGGGACCGGAAAGGATCCGTTCGTAGCTGACGTGCCCAAAGCGCAGTCTCAGAAACCGCAGCAATTCGATCTGGAGATCCCCTTGAGGGGCGAAATCGGTGTGGCCGCCCTCGCAGGCGAAGACGAGATGACGGGTTCCATCCCAAAATAATCCGGCTTCGCCCAGGCCGGTGCCGGGGGCGATTACGGCCTGATTGCCCGCAATGGTGCCGCCGCCCTGGTTCAGCATGACGAGATCGCCTTTCGACAGGGCGCCGATACCCCAGGCGCTGGCCTCGAGATCATTGATCAGCAGAGTGGAAGGAAGATGAATTTGCTGGGCCAATCGCGATTGTTCGATGACCCATGGCAGGTTCGAAGTCTCGACGCGGCCATTGCGTACCGGACCCGCGATGCCGAAGCAGGCGGCCTGCGGACGGGTGACGGAATCATTGAGGAACCGGCAGACGATTTCTCCCAGTTCGCTGTGTTCGCGGCTGGGAAAAACGCGTTCGGAAACTAATTTGAAGTGCCCATTCTGGGGTTCAAAATAAGCCAGTCTGGCATTGGTTCCACCAATATCGCCAGCCAGAATCATTTTTCGAAATTCCTCCAACGGCGACCATCGCGCTCCAGCAGTTCCTCGGCTTCCTTCGGCCCCCAGGTGCCCGACGCATAGTTGGGGAAATTGCGAGGGGGAAGCGCGCGCCACAGATCGAGGACGGGATTTACCACCGACCATCCGGCCTCGACCATGTCGGCGCGCTGAAATAGGGTCTGGTCGCCGATCATGCAGTCATGCAGCAGGCGTTCGTATCCGGTGCTGGGCTGCTTGCCAAAATATTCCTGATACTCGAAATTCATGTCCACCGTGCCCAGCCGCATCACCGGGCCGGGAACCTTGGCCGCGAACTGCAGCGAGATGCCTTCCTCCGGCTGGATGTGCAAGACCAACTGGTTGGGCATCAAGTGTTCGACCGGCGTATCGCGGAAGAGTACAAAAGGCGCACGTCGGAACTGTATCACGATATGAGTGTTGCGCACCGGCATGCGCTTGCCCGTACGCAGGAAGAAGGGAACGTCGGCCCATCGCCAGTTGTCGATGGAAAGCTTCATGGCGACGAAGGTCTCTGTCCGGGAATCAGGGGGAACATCGGGCTCCGAGCGGTAGGCGCCCACGCGTTTACCGTCTTCCGTGCCCTCCCCGTACTGTCCGCGTACAGTGCGGCTTAGCACCTCTTCGTCGGACATGGGCTGAATCGCATGCAAAATCTTGGCCTGCTCGTCGCGCACGGCATTCGCGTCGAAAGAAATCGGCGGTTCCATGGCAGTCAGGCTGATGAGCTGCATAATGTGATTGGGCACCATGTCGCGCAACGTTCCGGCCTGATCAAAATAGCTGCCTCGGCCTTCGACACCGACGGTCTCAGCCACCGAAATCTGCACGTGATCGATGTAGCGGCGATTCCAGACCGGCTCGAAAATGCCGTTGGCAAAGCGAAAGGCCATGATATTTTGCACGGTCTCTTTGCCCAGGTAGTGATCAATGCGGTAGATCTGTTTCTCGTCGGCCAGCTTGAGTAATTGCTGATTCAGGGCCTTCGCCGATTCCAGGTCGTGCCCGAAAGGCTTTTCGATGACCACGCGCCGCCAATGTCCATCGTTCTGGTCCATGAGGCCAATCGCGGCAATTTGCTCTACGACGGGGCCGAAGTATTTGGGCGCGACCGCCATGTAATAGAAAAAATTCTGGTGCGTGGAATGTTCCTGATCGATCTTGGTGAGGGATTCCTTGAGTTTCGCGTACAGTTCTTTATCGTTGAAATCGCCGGGCAGATAATAGAAGCGGCTGGCGAACCAGTCCCAGACATCGCTGTCGACACACTCTCCGCAGTAGGTCTTGATGTCTTCATAAACTCTCTTGCGGAATTCCTCATCGCTCAGCTGGGTACGGGCTACGCCGAGAACAGCAAACTCTTTGGAGAGCAGCCCGGCGCGGGCGAGGTTATAGAGAGCAGGGATGAGCAGGCGTCCGGTGAGGTCGCCGGCTGCGCCAAAAATCACCATGATGCAAGGGTCTCCCTGCTTGCCGATCCTGGGCGGAGGCGCTGTCGCTTTTGGTTCTTCTGTTGTCTGAGCCATCCAAACTCCTGAGAGACGTTAGGCCGATTTCTTTTTCTTTGCCGGGTCGGCCTCGACGTGGCCGCCGAATTTCTGCCGCATCGCCGAGAGCATCTTTTCTGCGAAGGTGTGCTGCTGGCGGGAGCGGAAGCGAACGTAGAGCGCCGCGCTTAGCACATCAGCCGGAACCGCTTCCTCAAGGGCGGCCTGGATCGTCCAGCGGCCTTCGCCGGAATCCTGCACGAAGCCTTCGTATTCGGAGAGCGTGGGATTTTCCGTCAGGGCCATCGCAGTCAAGTCGAGCAACCAGGAACTGATCACGCTGCCCCGACGCCACACTTCGGCGATGTCGGGCAGATTCAAGTCGTAGCGAATGTCTTCGGGCAGTTCCTTGCTGGTCGCGTTTTTGAAGATGTCGAATCCTTCCGCATAGGCCTGCATGATGCCGTACTCGATGCCATTGTGCACCATCTTGACGAAATGGCCGGCGCCCGAGGGCCCGCAGTGAATGTAACCTTCTTCGGACGTACCCCCGAGCTTTTCGCGTCCGGGAGTGCGTGGGATGTCGCCTTTGCCGGGAGCTAAGGTTTTGAAGATGGGATCGAGTCGCTGTACGGCTTCGTTCGGACCACCGATCATCATGCAGTAGCCGCGCTCCAAGCCCCATACCCCGCCGCTGGTCCCTACATCGATATAGTGAATGCCTTTGCCTTTGAGTTCGTTGGCTCGGCGAACGTCATCTTTGAAATACGAGTTGCCCCCATCGATGATGGCGTCGCCGGCTTGGAGATGTTGCGCCAGTTTCTGGACTGTGGCCTCGGTAGGCCCGCCGGCCGGAACCATGATCCACACGGCGCGAGGAGGCGTCAGCTTTGCGACCAGGTCTTCGAGCGACGATGATCCTGTGGCGCCTTCGCTACCCAGCTTGTTTACCGCGTCCGGACTGAGATCGGAGACTACCAGCGAATGTCCGTTGCGGATGAGCCGCCGCGTCATGTTTGCTCCCATGCGGCCCAGCCCCACCATTCCTAATTGCATGCCTTGCTCCTTGCGAGGGCAGAACTCTGCTTGAATTCTGATGCTGATTGCTGAAAAAAAGCGTGTAGCGAAACCTCCCCGCCTACATCTACTACTGCAGGAGGAGCTAGAGAGCTGTCTTCACCGCGCTCTGCAGTCTCGCCAATCCAGCTTTGAGGTCGCCCGCGACATGCACGCGCAAAGCGCGGCGCCCTCGTTCCGCCAAAACCTGGAAATCGCCGCGAGCCTGCGCTGCCTTCACGATTCCGAATGTGTACTTCTGGCCTGGCACCGGGAGTTGCACCGAATCGTCGCACGTGATCTGCAGGAAGACTCCAGTGTTGGGGCCGCCTTTATAGGCTTGACCGGTCGAATGCAGAAAACGAGGCCCAAAGCCGAGGCAGGTCGCAACGTGCTTGCTATCCCGCACGGCGTGGCGTATCTCCTGCAACGCTTTTTCGTGCTCAGCATTCATCTGCACATAGCCGAGAACTGCGAAATAATCTGCGGCTTTGATTCGAGACAGGTGAGCGTTGAGATAGCCGGCAAGGGATTTGTCACTCGCCAACTTTGCCAGTTCCGCAGCGTTTTTCTCGTCACTGAATAGCTTCATTCCGGAGTCTTCGAAGAAAGGCTTTTCCGAGGGAAGCGATCCCGTCTTCTCGTATTCAGAGGTGAGAGAGCGAGTCGCAAGCTTGCTGGCTTCCACATCTGGCTGATTAAAGGCATTGATCCCGATGATCGCGCCCGCTACCGCAGTGGCGATCTCCCAGCGGAAAAACTCGGCACCCAAGTCGTAGATATCCGGCATGGTGATGCGGACTACGGGCTGGCCCGCTTTCTCCAAGGCATCTAGCTTGGCGTCCTGATCGGTGTGCGCATCGTTTTCCAGGCGCAGGTACGCGAACAGACGATCGTTACCGTAAACATCGGGAGAGCCGAGCCGTTCGCGATCCACCGGAATTATGCCCTTGCCGATTTTGCCGGTGGATTCGGCGAGCAGTTGTTCCAACCAGGCACCCAGATCAGAGATTCCCGGTGAAGTGATGATCGTGACCTTATCGCGACCGGCATTGGCCGCTGCTCCCAGGATGATTCCCAGCGCGGCTCCGGGATTCTCTTGCACGGCAGCGCTTGGTGCGCACCCGCGAACCATCTCGGCAGCGCGAGAGAGAAACTTCCTGGTATCCAGCCCAATCGCAGCAGCCGGAATCATCCCAAAGTTTGATAAGGCGGAATAACGTCCGCCAATGGAAGGACGGCCGAAGAATACATGCAGGAACTTGTCTGCCTCAGCGACCTGCTGCATTTTCGAACCCGGGTCGGTGATCGCGATGAAGTGTCCGCCCGCTTCGTGGCCACCCAGAGTTTGCTTGGTCCGCTCGAAAAAATACTGTTTGAAGATGTTCGGCTCGAGTGTGCTGCCGGACTTACTGGAGACGATGAACAGCGTCTTGGAGATGTCGATCTGGTGTTCGAACGCTTTGACCTGGGCCGGATCGGTGGAGTCGAGCACATGCAAGACGGGAAAATGGGGAATGTGGCCGAAGGTCATCCGCAGAACTTCGGGGCAGAGACTGGAACCACCCATACCAAGCAGCAGGATGTATTCGAAGCCGCGCGTCTGGACTTCTTTCGCGAATTTCTGCAGGTGCTCCCGCTGTGCGGATTGTTCCTCTACGATATCGAGCCAACCCAACCAGTTGGATTCATCGGTGCCCGTCCACAGGCTGGCATCGCGGTCCCACAGGCGCTTCATCTTGCCGCCCGATTGCCAGTCGGCGATGGTCGATTTCACCGTTGCGGCGAGCGATTCGGGCAGGGAAGTCTTCAGTCGGCTCACAGGTCGTTCCTCTTACGCTTAGGCTTTGGACTGCGTGTTCTTTTCAACGGCCGCGAGCAACTTGTCAAAGGCATCCGCGAACAGCTTTACGCCGTCCTCGGTGAGCTTGTCGGTGACTTCCTTGATGGAAATACCCGCACGCGCAAGATCCTCCATGACTTTCTGGGCGCCAGCAACGTCTTCGGTAAGGCTGTTGCGCGGCTGTCCGTGATCGCGGAATGCATCGATAGTCGCGAGAGGCATGGTATTGACCGTGTCGGGACCGATCAATTCCTCCACGTAGATGACGTCGCGGTATTTGGGATTTTTGGTGCTGGTGCTGGCCCAGAGCACGCGCTGCGTCTGCGCCCCTTTTGCCGCGAGGGCTTCCCAGCGAGGTCCACTGAAGATACGCTGATAACGCTGGTACGTGAGCTTGCCGTTCGCAATAGCTACTTTGCCGAGCAGACTGGAAAGTAGCGCCTGCTGACTGGCATCGGTGGTCTTCTTGAGGCGATCGTTCAGCAGGGAATCGATCAGCGTATCGATGCGGCTGATGAAGAAGCTGGCGACGCTCGCCATTTTCTTAAGATTCCCGCCTCGTTTGGCAAGGTCCTCTAGTCCCGCGATGTAGGATTCGGCAACCTTCTCGTAAACTTCCTGCGCGAACAGCAATGTAATGTTGATGTTGATGCCTTCACCGATCAGCTGCCGAATTGCGGGAAGGCCTTCCGCCGTGCCCGGCACCTTGATCATGACGTTCTCGCGATTGGCTGCCTTCCAGAGGCGTCGCGCTTCATCCATGGTCTCTTGCGTCTTGCGCGCAAGATAAGGGGAAACTTCGAGGCTCACATAGCCGTCGTGAAAGTTAGATTGCTCATAGACAGGGCGGAGCACGTCGGCCGCATCCTGAATGTCGCGAATGGCGAGCTGCTCGAAACGCGCGGTGGCGTCGAGATCCCTGCGCGAGGCGAGCGTCTTCAGCATGTCATCATACAAAGAGCTGTCGGCAATGGCTTTCTCGAAGATCGAGGGATTCGAGGTCATACCCCGCAATCCGTCCTCGGCGATCATCTGCTTCAGCTTGCCGCTGGTGAACAGATCGCGACGGATGTAGTCGAGCCACATGGACTGGCCGTAATCCAGTAATTGCTGTAGCGGATTTTTCGTGGCTTTTGCTTTATCCAGAACCCCGGTGGGTTGCATAAGGCCTCCTTGCCTGTTGGATGATTCTCGTGGACGAAAGGGAGTAACTTATCTCCCCAGTACTGCGTGGGCCTCGGCGACGACGTGGTCTACCGTGAATCCGAAGTACTTCAAAAGATCTTTGATCGGTGCTGAAGCGCCAAAGCGGTGCATCCCGATATTCCGTCCTTTGGTGCCGGTGTACCGCTGCCAGCCGAACGTCGCTCCCATTTCGACTGAAACACGTGCCGTCACACTGGGCGGGAGCACAGAATCTTTATAGGTCGCTTCCTGCTTGTCGAAGAGTTCCCAGGAAGGCATGCTGACCACGCGCGCCTGAATTCCTTCGGCTGCGAGTTTCTCGTACGCGCTTACACACAGCGACAGCTCACTGCCGGTGCCAATCAGGATCACGTCTGGTTTCCCGGCGGGTGCCTCAGCCAGAACATAAGCTCCTTTGGCAACTCCGGAGGCGGGCGCGAATTTAGAGCGGTCGAGCGTGGGCATAGGCTGTCGCGACAAGACCAGGCTGGCGGGCGACTCCCGCAGCTGCAGGATCACTCTCCAGGCTTCCACCACTTCGTTGGCATCGCCCGGACGAAGGACAATCATGTTCGGCATGGCACGAAGGGATGCAAGTTGCTCGATGGGCTGATGAGTCGGGCCATCCTCTCCCAGGCCGATGGAATCGTGAGTGAATACGAAGATCGAGGGGATCTGCATCAACGCGGCCAGCCGCATGCTGGGACGCATGTAATCGCTGAAATTGAAGAAGGTCGCTCCGTAGGCGCGGATGCTGGAGACCGTCATGCCGTTCACGCTGGCACCCATCACGTGCTCGCGAACTCCGAAGTGGAGATTGCGTCCAGCATAATTGCCGGCCTTGAAGTCGCCCGCGCCTTCGAATTTCAGGGTGGTCTTGTTTGAGGTGGCGAGATCGGCCGATCCTCCGATGAGCCAAGGTACATTTTGCGCAAACGCGTTCAGGACCTTTCCTGAACTCTCGCGGGTGGCTACTCCCTTCGCATCCGCGGGAAACGTCGGGATGTTCTTATCCCAGCCTGCCGGAAGCTCATGATGCTGCATATGGCTCAGCCGCTCGGACAGTTCGGGAAACTTCTTTGAGTAATCGGCGAAGGACTGTGACCACTTCGCTCGTAATTCACGCCCGCGCTTGCCAATCGTGTCGCGGAAACGCTCGCGGACTCCGTCAGGAACCAGGAACTTGGCGTCTTCCGGCCAGCCGTAGAATTTTTTGACCAGCTTTACTTCTTCTTCTCCCAGTGGCTCGCCATGCGAGGAATTGGAATCTTGCTTGTGGGGAGATCCATAACCGATGTGGCTGTCGAGAATAATCAGCGTAGGACGATCCGTCGTTTTCTGGAACGTTTCGAAAGCGCGGGCGATCATCTCGAGATCATTGGCATCGCTCACGCGGGTCACATTCCATCCATAACCAACAAAACGAGTCGCGACATCTTCACTGAATGACCAGTTGGCGGGACCGTCAAGCGTGACGGAGTTGTGGTCGTAAATCCAGCAGAGATTCGAGAGCTTCAGATGGCCCGCAAGAGAAGCGGCTTCTCCGCCGATTCCTTCCATTAGGTCGCCATCGGAGCACATGGCATAAACGTTGAAGTTGAAAATCTCGAAGCCAGGCTGGTTGAAGTTGGCTGCCTGCCACTTGCTAGAGATGGCCATACCGACGCTGTTCCCGACGCCTTGTCCCAGCGGCCCGGTGGTGACTTCCACTCCAGTCGTGATGTGCGATTCCGGGTGGCCGGGGGTCCGGCTGCCTAGCTGGCGGAAATGCTTTATGTCATCCATGGAGACGGAGAGATCTTTTGTGAGCTTTCCGTTCTCATCTACTTGCCGAACTTCGGCGAGGTGCAGCATGGCGTAGAGCAGCATGGAAGCGTGGCCATTGGAGAGGACGAAGCGATCTCGATTGAGCCAGGTGGGATCGGCAGGGTCATAGCGCAAGAACTGCTGCCACAAGCAGTACATTGCCGGGGCCAGTCCCATGGGGGCGCCAGGATGTCCGGAGTTTGCTTGCTGCACGGCGTCGATCGCCAGAGTCCTGATGGTGTTGATGCATAGCGTGTCCAGTTGCTTTCCTGTTACCAAAACCTGATCGCTGGCGACCATGCGACGCTGCTCCTTCGACCTGAGATTTCTGCCATATGGGATGGCCTACAGATGATTAGAGTTTGCGGTCATTGAAAGGGTGCAACACGCAGAAGTGTATCAAGTTCCGTGGTTGTCTGAACTGATGAGATCGGAAAAGGGTGGGAATCGGCCAAATACTCTACTTCAGCATCTGGATGTAACTAGTTTCACTTTTGGATGCGCGGGTCGCTTCCTGCACGAACTTGAGGAATTGCCGGAGGTTTTCGCGCTCAGCGGGCGACATGCTGCCGAAACGAACTCGGACGCCAGTGGCCGGACCGCTGCGAGTGACGATGCCGTTTAAGGCGAAACCCTTGACCCAGATCTTCCCGTTGGGTAGCCACAGGCCGATTTCAACCTCTGCCCCGGGCCTTACGCCGCTCGCTGCTTCCACCAGGCAGCCTCCGGCGCTTGTGTTGGAAAGATTCCCCCAGATCGGGGCGGAGGAATTATCCACTCGAAGCTCGACGGCGACGAAGCACTTGATTCGAGGATGGCGACGCCGATCGCTGCTCCAGTTGGTGCTGAACAGATCTGGTTCATAGGGAGGTGTTGGCGATACGGGCGCTGGGAGCGGCTGATCAATCTTTTGTACCCCGGCAACTGGGGCCGGCTGCGTGGATTTAATCTCGCGCATGGCGGCGACCAGGGCTTCCTCGCGCTTTTCGGCGGGAGCTTCGCGGTAGGTCTGCAGCAGTTTGCCGACATGCCTTACGAGATCCGGGTCAGCAAGTATTTTCGTCCAGTCAGTTCCGATCGCCGCGCTCATGCACCGTTCCTAGTTGGGATAATGGCTTACTTAGCTTGAACCGCCGGTTACCAAGCATCAAGATGACCTAAGTCACCGGGAGGGGAGCGCTAGTGGGCTAGCTTCTATGTTGTTGACAACTCTGCACCGCGGTCGATCCGAGAAACCCGCAGGGCTACTCAGCATTGAATAGCAGGGCTACTCAGCATTGAATATGAGTTGGACGACTTCGGTGGTTTCGCCCTGGGAAGCTACGAATTTCCACTTTGCAACGGCATCGGCCGCGGCGTCGACCAGGACCGGATTCCCGCCCAGAACTCGCGTGTTCTTGACGCTGCCATTCGGCCGGACAATGGCTTCCACGCGAACGACGCCGTGGATGTGCATCTTTTTCGCCAATTCGGGGTACACCGGCGCGACCCGGGTTGCGACTTTGCGATCTGAGGGAGCAGAAGCAGAGTTGTCCTGAGCGCCAGCCAGACTGGCCGTTAAGATCATTGCAAGCGTAAGAAAAAGTGTTATCCCCCTGCCCATCTCATTCTCTCCGTGACTCAGGCACCAGATTAGCCAGCTCTCAGGACGTAGGCAACGCACTGAAGGCATTGAACCTCGGGTAGTTAGGCCACGGCACTCGAACGAAACGCGGATTTGTGTCGCAAGGAACTTGGTGGCGGCATTTACGATGGGACTGAGAGAATCGTTTGCATCGTAAAGTGTAGAAAATGAATCGAATCTGTCGGGTTATGCTATAGGACGGAAAGAAGGGTTCGTCGCCGCCTGCCGTTTGCTGCCGAACTCCCCCAAGAAAAAGCATGCAAGGTTCATTGAAAGTCCTTCCGACTGCCATTTGCTGTCTTTTTTTGTATTGGTCCGTTGTGCAGGCGTCAGGCCAATCGGCTGGTGGTACCACCCCGAGCATCTCCCTGCCCGGCTCACAAAGTCCATTTCAGGGGAGCGCTCCGGAAGGAAATGTGACTTCTGAGATTCTCCAGATTGATTTCAAGGATGCGATTGATCGTGGGCTGAGGAACAACTTGGGACTGCTGCTCGCGGGAGATCAGCAGGAGGCCGCGCGCGGCGAACGGTGGAAGCAACTGGCCGAACTGCTGCCGAATATCGGCGCGCGGGCCCAAGAGGCGGTTCAAACGGAGAGTCTTGCTGCACTGGGACTGAAACCCAGTGTCTTTCACGCTCCGCTTCCGCGGGTCTTAGGACCGTTCAACTACTTCGATCTGCGGGCGAGCTTGTCGCAGTCTCTGTTCAGCATGAAATCTTGGGACAATATGCGCGCCGCATCGGAGCGCTTGAAAGTCGCGCAGTTCAATCTCAAAGACGCTCGCGAACTGGTCGTGCTGGCCGTAGGCAATGCCTACCTGCAATCGATTGCCGCGGCGGCCCGGGTCGAAGCGGTAGAAGCGCAGGTTACGAGTGCTCAGGCGCTATCTAACAAGGCTTCCGATCAGCAAAAGGCTGGGCTCACTCCGGCGATCGATGC
>JAICJP010000210.1 GCA_025928375.1 Candidatus Sulfotelmatobacter sp. | reverse complement strand
TGCCCTCCTTCCCAACCTCGCGATCAGGAAAGTGACTTCGCTTGAGCCCCGGACGCCGCACCAACCGGAAAAACTTAAGAAGCTGTCAAAGAACGATCCTGTTGTACTCCTTCTATTTTTTCAGTCAACGAAAAATACGCCTTTGTAAGTACACGTCTTTTCAACGCAGTGCACGCCATCCACAACCCCCTGACCGGAAATGGTGCAGCCATAAAATCAATTTTCGCCAGAAGCCGCGCCCGACGCGGCTTTTCGCTGAATTGATTCTCGTAAATGAATAGTCCGAAGCCGCCGCCGCTGTGCAGCGTCCCTGTGAAAATCGCGCACTTCCAGCGTCCTGCAAGGGTTTTGGGGAAGATTGACTCAATGATCCCCAAAATAGTGGGAGCTCTCAACGCAACGACATTGATGCCTACGCGCTCGGAACCGATGAAATCGACGGTGTCGCTGCGGAGGGTGAATCCGACGAATCGATCATTGCTGCTGGAAGGACACCCGTCAAGCGCGTCCCTTCGTCGCTGGAACGGATCTCCAAGGTCCCTCCTAAATTCCTCAGCCGTTCTCGCATCCCGAGAACTCCAACGCCCGCTTGCATCGAGGTGCCCAACCTGGATGCCGGGGAAGGGATCCCTTTGCCCGCATCTTCGATCTCAACTCTCACATAAGTTTTCTCTCGAGTCACTCGGACCGCCGCCGTCCGGCTTCCAGAATGCCGGTGTACATTAGTCAGGCACTCCTGCACCACTCTAAAAATGCAAATTTCCGCTTCCTGCGGCAAGCGGCCCAGGTTCGCCGAAATCTGCAGGCTCACCGCAATGTCGCTGCGCTTGGCAAAGCCATCGACAAAACAGCGAAGCGCCGGCTCCAGTCCGGCCTCATCCAGCAATGGCGGATGCAGTAGGTACGAGATGGTCCGGATTTGTTTGCTGACCTCCTCCACCATCTCTGCGTTTTCCTGCAAACAGTGGGCTGCGCGCGCGCTCAGTTTTTCGGACTCCGACTGCACCGCCGAGTGATTCATAGAAATCGCCGCAAGCAATTGCCCGACGCTGTCATGCAAGTCCCGCGCGATGCGCCGCCTCTCTTCTTCCTGCAGCAACGTCATTTTTGCGTTCAACGATTCCAGCTGTCGCGTCTTTCGGTGCAAATCAACCAGCGTTTTTACTTTTGCCCGCAGCAATTCCGGAGGAGCGGGGACCGGAACGTAATCAACCGCTCCGCATCGATATCCCTTGAGTCGGTCCATTTCCGTGACGCAAATCCCGGACACGAACACGATGGGCGTATTTTCAAACCGCGGATGCTGGTGAATCATCTCCGCCGTTTCAAAACCGTCCATCCCCGGCATGCATACGTCCATTAGCACTAAAGCGACGTCATTCTTCAGCAATTGCTCCAGCGCTTCCATCCCGGAATGCGCTTCGATCAGGTTTTCGCCCAATTCGCCAAGCACGGCCTCATAGGCCATCAGCTTGGTCGGTTGGTCATCGACCAGCAAAATGTTCAGTTTTTCGTCCATGACTTGAATGTTTGTCCTATGAGGCCTTGACTGTATGGGCCGCAGGCTCACACGGTAGGACGATTGTTGCCCAAGTTGAATACAGGAAACAACCTAAGGAGGGGGTAGCAGAACGGGTACGGAATTCGCCCCAGGAAATAGGAATGTTTACAGTCGGTACTTTCCCGCCTTTTAGGGCGTGTATTTCACCGTTTCTTTCCGCTGGCCACCGCAGCTTTGGCCCCGGCTGCTCTTTTCGCCTTGCCCCGCGCCACCAGATCGGCCACGGTAGTATTCTCCAGAATCTTCGCCGCCGCATCGCGCACGGCCAAGAAAACCTCATACAGCGCCCGGTGATCCTCATCCTTATCGATCAACCCGCGCAACTGTTCCGCATCTCCCATGGGAGCCAGCGGCCCATCCACTAGGCGGATAATATCGCTCAACGGAATTTCAGAGGGATCGCGCCGCAACTGATATCCGCCCCGCGCCCCCCGCACGCTATCCACAATGCGCGCATTCTTGAGTTCGAGCAGAATCAATTCCAGGAACTTCTCCGGCAGATCGCTTTCCGCGGCAATGTCCCGGATTTTGATGGCCCCCTGCTCATGCCGCCGCGCCAGCGTCATCATCGCCTGCAGCGCATATAACCCTTTTTGCGAAATTTTCAACTCTCGACTCCGCCGTCCCGCCCTGCATTGTGCCCCATTTCAACCTCTTTGCCTAGAACCATGCAAGGTGCGCAGCAAAACCCAAGCTGATCCCTGATCCCCAGTCCCCATCCCCTGTTTTTGTAAGCTAGTGCCAGCCTTGCCCCAAGCAATGTGCTGGTCGGCGGAGCGGTGCAAGCACGATGAGAGAACGAAAGCGGCACTGCGCTCGAGCCGATGGCCCCATCGACGCCAGATGCCGCTCCGCCCTGCTTGCCTTCCTATATCTTGAAAAAGAAAACGAACGACTGGTGCCATCGAAGGGACTCGAACCCCCACACCGTTGCCGGTACATGGACCTGAACCATGCGCGTCTGCCAATTCCGCCACGATGGCAAGTGGACTTCATTCGCCGGGCAGCCCGCAAGCCGCCGGAAAGACTTACACACACATTTTACAGACACTCAGAATAATCCGCCAGCAGTGCTACTCCAGCTTCGCACTCATCGTGATCTTCGCGTTGAGCACTTTCGAGACCGGACACCCTTTCTCCGCCGCCTCGGCATACTTCTGGAACGTTGCCGCGTCCGCACCCGGCACTTTGCCCACCACATCGATGTGACTCTGCGTGATCGTCCACCCGGAATCCAGCTTCTCGAACGACAGGGTCACCGTGGTGGAGATGCTCTGGGGGGTAAGATTGGCCCCGCCCAGTTGCGCCGACAGCGCCATCGAGAAGCATCCCGCATGCGCCGCCGCAATCAACTCCTCGGGATTGGTCCCCGGAGCATTCTCGAAGCGCGTAGTAAATGAATATTGCGTATTGTTCAGCACTCCACCCGGAGCCGACATGGTCCCCTTCCCATCCTTCAATCCGCCCTTCCAAACCGCACTGGCCTTGCGTTGCATGACGTTCTCCTCATTCTTTGGAAATAAAGTCGCCCTGCCATTCTAGACGGAGTGCCGTGAACCCGTCACGGCATCGAGCGAGGATCGGTTCTTAATTGTTGGATTGTGGAACGAAATTGCAGTGCCGCAGCGATGGATCTCAGTAAAAATCCGAGCAGCTCAGATAAAAGCCGCACTGCGGGCACTTCAACTTGCAGCGGCTCTCCCGCAGCCGCGACGAGCAGTTCGGACAATACTGGCCCGGGTCAGCCGGCTTCGCCGTCGAGCCAGGGCTCGCTTGCGCCGCGACCGCATTCTGCTCCTCATCGCTCATCGAGAACACCCAGCCCTCTTACCTCTCGAACGGAACAGATCGGCTCGGCAGCCGCACTTTCCGCCCGGCATCTTGCCTTGCATGTTTCTCCCCCGGATGGTCGCGCTCCGCAATCTGCTGCCTCACGCGCTCCATCAAAACTGCCAGCTTCTTCGATTCCTGATCTCTTTCCGCCTGCTTGCACATTTTTTGTAAATCCTGGGGAGCATACGAAACACGATTCGTCATCGCATCAGTCCTTTTAATAATGGCTCTCAATGAAGCGGATTTTTCAGATTGCCTAGCCTACCCTATGGGCGCATTCTTGCCAACCCACCATGACGACTTGCATCTGGATCAGCCTGCTTCCAACTCCTATTGGCCCCAGAGGTACATGGCCTTCCTGACCGTTGAGCCCCTGCCCGAATTCCACGAGAATCTCGAAGTGTGCGAATTTCTGTGCCGGGGGCGAAAGTGTTCTACCGTAAAGCCTTAATGTTCTGGTTGTTCATCGCCACCGCCGGAGTGTCATTGGCAACAGCCCGCGATCTCGCGGTCGTCTCCAACAAAGCCAACTCCGTTTCCGCGCTGGCCGTTCCCGACCTCGTGAAGATCTGCAAAGGCCAGACCAACCGCTGGCCCGATGGCAAGTCTGTCACGTTCATCATGCGTTCTCCTGCCAATCCCGCGATGAAGATGGTGCTGGAAAAGCTCTATGACGCTCCCGAACCGCAGGTCAAAGAACTGGTCGCCACAGCGAATCACGGGCGAGCTGGCCACCCCGCGATCATAATCGTCGAGTCCGATGAGGACTTGGTGAATAAAGTCGCATCCATCCCTGGCGCGGTGGGTGTTGTGGACGTTTACTCCATCAATAGCAGCGTCTCTGTCGTCAAGCTCGGGGGCAAACTTCCTCTCGAGCCCGGGTACCTGCTGCACGGAAACTAGAGAGGATGCGCGCGGTGCGAACCTGTCCGCGTTATCTGAAATGAGCACCGACGACAAAGTCCGCGTAGCAGCCGCCGCAGAGACGGGCGCTCAACCCACCTCCGGCCATCGCCCGAAGGCTCAGTACACTCGCCGCTTTCCACGCTTCGCCATCGATGTCCGCTTGCAGGTCAAAATGTTTCAAGCCGGAGAATTCCGCAGCTGTTGGGGACGCTCCACCGAGATGGGTCAGGACGGCATCGGCGCCACCCTCACCGGCAGTCTCGAACCCGGCGAAATCGTGACTCTCGATATCCCGCTCCCCCTTACACCCTATCCCATCAAGGTTCGTGCGATTGTCCGCTACCGCCAGGGCCTCCGCTATGGCTTCGAGTTCCTGACCCTGAACGATCACCAGCGCGACACCATCCGCCGCGTCTGCGAATACCTCGCGACGAAATCCTGAACTGATCCCTATCCCCTATCCCCTGATCTGTACTCCGGACGCGACTTTTTCAACTCCGCACTCCAATTCTTCACGACCTAACCCTTGGTACCCTACTTTGTGCTGGCGCTAGGAGCACGTTGCTGCTCAGCATCAGCACGAGCGGTAACGCGTTTGGCAAAGCCACTGATCTGAATTGCAGCAACTGCGATCAGGAGTGCTGCAAAAACCAGAACCCAGGCCAACTGGCGCTTCTCCACCAATTGATAAGCAATTCCATGAACCGCTGTCAGCACCAGCGCGGCATACGTCCACCTCTGGAGAAACTTCCAGCGGCGAGTTCCTAACCAACGCAGGGAGACATCATTGGAGATCGTTAAAAGCATGAACAACAGGAAGGCGGCACCCAGCCCGGCGAAATTAGCGAAGCCAAACTGCGTATTCTGCAGCCGCAGCGGGTGAAGTTGCTTGAAAAAATACATCCACATCCGTCCTCGAAGATGCACAGTCAGGCCAACCGCCGTGTGCAGGATTCCCAGAATACCCGTCCATATCCCCACATCCCGCCGAAAGTCAGAACTGATGGGATTGGCCTGCCCCCGTAGGACATTCCAGGGTCCCAGCCAAAGCGATACCGCGAGAAAGATCAGACCAGCATACGCAGTAGCCATACTCACTCGGTGGCGCACATCTGGCGGAGGCGTCGCCGCATATGCCAGAAATGTGATTAAGATCGATATGCCGGCGAGACTCACATGCCGTATGTATCGCCGCATCCAATAGGTAGCCTCAGGCATGATTCAAGCTTATTTCGTCGCCCTGCAGAGGTACGGTGAATGGACGAGTTTCGGTACGCTAAAGATACCGAATCTACCTCTAGGCTTGCGATAGAACGATGACGCAGGAAAAATCTTTGTTTGAATCAGGCCGCCGCATATGCGGCGCGCCGCAAGCTCGCTCCAAAGATCGGACGAACCTCTTCTTCCTGGGCGATCAGGTGGGCTTTCAAAAACGCGACACGGCTGGCCCTCTCGTACAAACTGGCAAGCGTCTGCGCCTCGACATCGGCGCGCATGCGTTCCGCCGTGACGGCAAATGTGGCTGTAAGTTGCAGGGCTTCGTGCGAAGACAGGAAAGCCATCTGGAGAGAATCCTTCTGAGCGGGTATAGGTATTGTACCTGATTCCCCCCAAAAAGAAAATCGGACGGATTCTCCGATTTGTAAGATGCCCTGCAGTACCTCCCAAAAGCCTTGAGGCCCCCCTTAGGTCCGATTCGGCGCCAAACTTGACACCCCGTCTCCAGCGTTCCACGACTGAATTCGAATTGCTCCTGCGAACTTCGGTTCCCTTCGACAAACCGCCGCTGCGCCGCCCGCATCCCACCGTAAAATACCCCTACAACCGCATGCGTGCTCTCCTCCTTACGCTCGTCCTGGTCAGCACCGCCGCGGCTCAGTCCGCTCCCACCCCCGCGATCTTCGTTGTCGACGAAAACGGGGTAGCTGTCAACTCCGCCCGCATCACGCTGCAATCTCCCACGCAATCCGAAATTCGCTGCCACACCACCTTCACCGGACGCTGCCTATTCCCCTCACTTGCCCCTGGTCAGTACCACATCAAGGTCGAAAAGGAAGGCTACTACGCCCTCGACCAGCCGGCCGTCCAGATCGATCCCAGCTCTTCCATCGAGGTCACCCTCAACCACCAGCAGGAAATTCGTGAAGTCGTCGACGTCCGCGAATCCACCCCCGCCATCGATCCCACGCAAGTTTCCTCTCGCGAGACGCTCACCGGCCTCGACATCATCAACATCGTTTTCCCCGCCACCCACGATTACCGCAACGCTCTCAACTTCATTCCCGGCGTGGTGCAGGATCAATTCGGCCAGCCCCACATCGCCGGAGCTCAAACCTATCAGGCCGAAACCCTGCTCGATGGCTTCAACGTAACCCAGCCCGCCAACGGACTGCTCCTGCTCCGCGTCAGCACTGACGCCTTCCGCTCCATCCAGGTCGAGCCTTCCCGCGAGCCCGCCGAAGCCGGCAAAGGCTCGGCCGGACTGCTCATGCTCAACACCGGGATTGGCGACGACCATTTCCGCTTCTCCGCCACCGACTTCCTCCCTTCCTTCATCAACCGCCACGGATGGCGCTTCGACCAATTCCTTCCTCGCTTCACCTTTTCCGGCCCCATCGATAAGGGAAAAATCTGGTTCTACAATGCCTTCGACGGCGAATACAACAACCAGATCTACACCGAACTGCCCCGCGGCGCCGACAACGACCACATCCTCCGCCTCGGCAATCTCACCAAGCTCCAGGCCAACCTCACCAACCGCAACATCCTCACCACCAGCTTCCTCATCAACGACCTTCACGACCAGTACGTATTTCTTTCCCCGCAGAGTCCCCAGCTTTCCAATCCCAAGGACGACGAGTCCGCCTACGTCGCCTCCATAAAAGATCAGCACTATTTTCCCAGCGGGGACCTTCTCGAAACCGGATTCGCATTCGACCAGTACAACAGCCGCTACACTCCCTACGGCACCAGCCCTTATTTCGTGAACACGAATACTACGGGGGGAAACTACTACCTGAACCAGCAAACCAACTCCACCCGCTGGCAGGGGATCGCCAATGTCTATCTGCAGCCGCAGCAATGGCACGGGCGCCATGACTTGAAGTTCGGCGTGGATCTCGACCGCATCGACTACGATGCCCGTTTCTTCCGCCGGCCCATTTCATTTCTCACCGGCAACAACCGCGTCACCGCTCCCGACCTCTGCTTCACCGCCTCACAGGACAAAAATTTTCCCTGCACCCGCTACTCCACCTTCACCGCCGCTCCTCTGCACGAGCAATTCAACAACGAGGTGTCGGCCTATCTCGAAGATCGCTGGAGCGTGACCAACCGTTTTCTCGTCGAACC
>JAICJP010000048.1 GCA_025928375.1 Candidatus Sulfotelmatobacter sp. | reverse complement strand
CGAGCCTCCCGAACGATTTCGTGCGGAGATTGGCGGCAATGAAGCACACACGTGCCAGGCATGCCCGACTTCCTGTACTCGCTCTTGATGTTGTCTGCTTGCGCTCGCAATACACAATAGAAGACTTGTACCAACGGGTAAGCACAATGTTACATAGGCATGGCAGTGACGAGTGGGTTAAATAAATCTATTGGGCGCTGAGAGCGTGAGTAACGCCGGCGCTTCAGCCCAGCTTGTCGGCGGGCGGAGCGTGTACAAGGGTGACCGACACAAATGCTCAACGAAGCAGCTCGCATGGCGACGCGTTGCTGGAGGGCGTTCGCCACACCGGACGTTCCAACTACTTCCACGATCTCCGATACCGTCGCGCACTATCTTGAAGCTCTCGATTTCTTGTTCATCGCGATCAGCAAAAGAGGAAGCGAGCGCGATAGCAGCTACAGATGAAACAGCGGGGGACCACAATGAACCTTCTCAATGAGAAGGCGATTCCCTCCCCGCGGCAGCACCCTCCTGAGAAGAGATCGGGAATGAGGAGATCGACCATGAGAAACAGGGAAACATCCACCCAAATACTCCGTGAGGAACATCGCCTGATCGAGAGCACGATCTTGGCGTTCACCAGCATTATCAGGGACCTCGCTGCGGGCACTCCGCCAGATCGGCACCGGGTCTGGGAGCTCGCGCAATCCTTCAAGACTTATGTGCAGCGGTGCCATCACTCGAAGGAAGATTTTCTCCTTTCGATGGTGCGTGCTCGCGGAGGGTCTTCTACTGAGTACCCCTTCCGCACTTTCTACGAGGAGCACCACCACATCCAGTCGCTCCTCTCCGACCTCGCAAAAGGAAGCCATGAATATTTGGAAGCGTTCCCCGGTGCCCCGGAGTCGCTTGTGCATTCCCTGCGCAACGTGGTTGATTTTTATCCCGGCCACATGTGGAAGGCAGAGCACCTTTTGTTTCCGCTGGCAGATGAGCTCTTGTCGGAGACGGACCAAGGCGTACTCGTTCAGCAGTTCGACTGGATTGAGTCCATCGTCGGCGCCGAGATAATCGGGGAGCTACGTGCTATCGTTGCCGAGTTCCGTCCCGAGCCAACCCGAGCCGCATAACATCCGGCGGCTTCCTTCCGGCCTCCTGGTAGGACACGGCACCATAGCCGTTGGAACTGGCTTGATAGGCGGTGTCTTTTCAGTTCGTACCGATTTTGCCTTTCAGGCCCCACCAATCCGCTTGCCTGCATGAGCTTGCCCGTAACGCCCGTCTCTATGGCTGGTACAAATAATCTATTGCCTGATCCGGTGGTAGCCAGCGAATCTAAGAGAGATGAGGAGGTCGTGATGAAGCCCAGGATTGATTATGCGAAGGGTGCTCCCGGCACCGTGACGGCAATGCGGGGCCTGGAAACTTATGTTCGCAAATGCGGCTTAGAGGTTCTCTCCTTGAACTGGTAAGGCTACGAGCCTCGCAAATCAATGGATGTGCCTACTGTGTGGACATGCATTCGAAGGACGCCCGCGCCGAGGGTGAAACCGAGCAACGACTCTACGTGGTGGCCACCTGGGAGGAAACGCCCTTCTTCACGGAGCATGAACGAGTTGCACTGGCCTGGACGGAAGGGGTCACATTGATCGGTCACGGACATGTGCCAGATGACATATACGAGCAAGCTTGCCGCAGCTTGGGCGAAAAGGAGCTGATTGATCTGACTTTGGCAATTATCGTCATCAACGGATGGAACCGCCTGGCGATCGGTTTTCGTACGGTACCCGGGACTTACCAACCTGCTACAAAGAACCCACTGAGGACCGGTGCCCAGGACTCTCGAGCTCAAAAAAGAGACGGGCACGCAGCCGATGACTAGGAGTGCCAGCGACATTCCAAGGCGAGCCGCACCTGCGACGACGAGGTCCCGTACCGTATGGGAGCTTCCAGCGAACGAGTCTCCTCGCCGCTCCGATCTCCCGGTTTTGCGAAGAGTCACGGCGGAGGATCAGACCCGCCTCGTTCTAACAGTCGGGCACTCGACAAAAACCTTGAAGCAGTTCGTGGCTCTGCTTCTTGCTCACGGCGTCAAGCAGTTAATCGATGTCCGAACCATTCCACGCTCCCGACACAATCCGCAGTTTAATCAGGACCGGCTACGTCGCTCGCTCCAGAAAGCAGGGATTCGTTACCGGCATATGGCTGAGCTTGGCGGTCTGCGGCACGCGCGTCGTGACTCGACTAACACTGCTTGGAGAAATCTCAGCTTCCGCGGCTTCGCCGACTACATGCAGACGCCAGAATTTGAGGAAGCCTTGGACCAGCTCACTCATTGGGCTCAGAAGCGACGAACCGTCATCATGTGTGCCGAAGCCGTGCCTTGGCGCTGCCATCGCTCCATGATCGGCGATGCGCTGCTGGCTCGAGGCATACGAGTGGAAGAAATCGCGAGCCCGACGCGCACGCGGCCCCACACTCTTACGCCGTGGGCTCTTGTGAGACGGAAGCGAGTCTCTTATCCGGCCAGTCTGAAAAGCACCAAGGCCGTCGGCAGGAGAGCGGTGTGACACCGGGCATGCGCGAAGATCGTATCCATTTCACAGGCGTTGGGGAACCCTTGCAGGATATCGGCCGATCGGAGGTATCGTGGCTGCGAGAAGAGTACGTTTGAAAATCCAGCGGCAGGACAACCCTAATTCGAAGGCCTACTGGGAAGAGTTCGAACTTCGGTGGAGGCCCGGCATGAATATCATCAGTGCGTTTATGGACATTGCCATGAATCCGGTGGACCGTCATGGAAAACAAACCATGCCGATTACTTATGACTCGAATTGCCTGGAAGAAGTTTGTGGATCATGTGCTATGCGGATCAATGGCCGAGCCGCGATGGCGTGCTCTTCCCTTATCGACAAGCTGGAACAACCCATTCGTCTCCAACCGTTGTCACGATTCCCGGTCGTACGCGACTTGACGGTAGATCGCGCCGTGCTGTTTGAGAACCTGAAGCAGGTGAAGGCCTGGGTTCCAGTCGACGGGACCTATGACCTCGGGGCCGGTCCGCGGATCGATCCCGCGGTGCAAGAGCAGGCTTACCCGCTATCGCGTTGTATGTCCTGTTGCCTGTGCATGGAGGTCTGCCCGCAGTTTACCGAATCCACACAATTCGTTGGGGCAGCGATCATTAATCAAGTACGGCTGTTCAACCTCCATCCGACCGGGGCCCACCTCCGCGAGGAGCGGCTAAGAGTAATGACGAGCGATGGTGGAATTCACGAGTGCAGTTACGCTGGGAACTGTGTGCAAATCTGTCCCAAGAACATTCCATTGACCACGTCCATCTCTATTGTTTATGGCCAGGTGATGAAACAGACAGTCAGAGACCTGTTCCAGAACCCGGAGCTCACCAGCGCCCGAAAAGAACCGGGACGAAGATGACGCATCCCTAGCGGACTGTCCTGCCTTTCGAAGACCAGGGCGTCTGCATCGCAGGCCCATTTTCGTCACAGCGACCTCGACGAATACGTCATTACCGAAATGCTTGCTCGTGGTGAGCTACACGCATCAGACAGCACATGAATAGCGCCGGTTGTGCGTTCATATGGAAGCCGATAATAGGAGGCTGTTCCTCAATTGTGAGTCGCAGCATCGCGCTGTTCCCTTTGCGTCCTGTCAAGGGTTCAGGTTTCACATCTGCAGTTGAAACGTGACGGTGACGGTTGTTTCTACCTCCACTGGTTGACCGTTCAGGAGGAATGGTTTGTACCGCCAATGCTTCACCGCGTCGATTGCTGCAGGCGCCAGCATCGGATGACCGCTTACCAGTTGCAGATTCTCAATGTTCCCTTCCCGATCGATCATCGCTGTCAGTACTACCACACCTTGAATGCGCGCCTGCCGCGCCAGAGGTGGATAGGTGGGTTCAACTCGGTAGGCGACCATACCTTTGGTCACGCCTTGCGAGACACGCACGCGTTCGACAGTTGGCACAGGCTTTGACAGCTTCGGCACCGCTGCGACACCGGGCGTTGCATTAATAATGCCACCGATAACGCCGCCTAACTGGCCTCCCGGAATTCCACCCGGCACTCCTCCGATGACACCACCGATTGTGGCAACCGGTGGCGGCGGTTCAGATTCCCTAATCACCTGAACTTTCTCTGGGATTCTCGTAGGCGTCCGCAGCTGACCATTGACGATATCGGTTGCCACTTTCACAACTTTGCCCGCAGCCGGTGCCGGCGCGACGGCGACGAGAGTCGCCCATGTCCCTCTGCCCCCGTTGCCCGCCGTTTGTCCCGAGCAGGGTGTCCGCAAACAAAGCTTTCTGCCGGATCGGGCCAAGCGGAGACTTCACCCTTACGTGCAAGGCTTCCCCTATTGGTGTCTGATCCCGCTCTTCCTTTTCGATAACCGCATGCATCTCCATGTCCTCTGTCCTTAAGTTTCCATCTACCAGGATGCGTTGCCAATGGACCGTCTGTACTCTCGCGGACAACAGGCGTCACGGCGAGTGCCGAGTGAAACCACTGATCGGAGAGCATCGGATTTTCCATCATTTCCAACACAGGTGAGGATGAAAAGACATGTCTTGGGCACAGAAACCACGACAAACGGAAGTCACTTCGTTCGTTTTGCTAGCGCAGATATCCAAACAAGCGCCGGAAGCAAGGGACCGGGCAGAGGAACATGCGAGTCGGGGTATCGCCGAGTGGGCATATTCTAGCGGCATGGCGTCCCGGGTTCTGTCAGAGTTTCAAAGAGAGTTTCGAACCTCTGCTCAGTCCGCTGCCTTTGATTCGGATTCCAGCGTCACTTCCATAGAGATCTTCGCTTTCAAGACCCGTGAGACCGGACACCCACGTTTAGCCTCTCGCGCCGCCTTCTCGAATGTCTTCCGGTCAATCCCCGGAACGCGCGCATTGACCCCCAGGTGAATGGCGGCGATGGTCCATTTTCCCTCCTGCTGCTCCAAGGTGAGAGTTGCCGATGTATGAATGCTCTCCGGCTGAACATCCTTGCTGTCGAGTTGCGCTGCCAGGGCCATCGAGAAGCAGCCTGCGTGCGCTGCTGCAATCAACTCCTCGGGGTTGGTTCCCGGTTGGCCTTCGAAGCGGGACCCGAAAGAATACGGCATGTTGGAAAGGGCGCCGCTCGAGGCGGACACAGTTCCCTTCCCTTCCTTGAAACCTCCGATCCAAACCGCACTAGCTTTTCTTTCCATGGATTCTTCCTCTTCTTTCCTGTAATACGTTGTGTTTCAACATAAGCCCCTCGACATCATGCGGAGGCGATCTTTTCCTGTGTTCTTTGATCTTTCGGTCGGCTGCCGCTCTCTTCACCATGGTCGAGGACAAACATCCCTTCGCGACCGCTTCGTCCGCCATCTCTGGCCAAGACCGAGTTCGCACCTGCCGCCCCATCGTGTCGAGCAAGTCCTCGAAGTATCGCGTTTGCATCAGGGTGTAGTATCGCCACGGATTTCCGGGAATCTCTCAGCCCTCGGTTTGGGCTGCCGCTCATTCACTCTCCGGAAGGAAAAAGCGCGGTTCGTCTGCAACTTGCACGATCGCCATTTTTTCCAACTTCAATTAAGACCCACAACGTGTGAGTTCTCCGAACCCGGCACTACCGCACCCAGCTGTTTCAGCAGCTCGCGAACTGAAATCTGCTCCAGGTTCGCAACCTCTTCAGCAAGCGCGGTACGCTGACCTTCCGTTGCATTGGGACTGGCCACCTTGTTGAATTTCTCAACGGCCAGTGCCCAGGACATGGGCCGGGTGAAGAATCCTTCGTAATCCTTGGTTTCCTGCTCCAGGGTGCGCCCGTCCTTCAAAGTGACCTTTACGCGACAAGGCATCTCGTCTGGGAACCGTTCGGAGAAGAGCTTGCGCGGCTGGACCGAGACTTTACCGAGAAGTGCCTGCACATCCGTGCGCTGAATACGCTCCTGCTCGTATTGTTCAGGCATTACTTGACCATCCAGAATTGCTACCGCGAGTATGTACGGCAGACTGTGATCGGCCTGTTCTTTGGTAGAAACGATACTCTTGTCACCTTCTTCTCCTCCCCCAATGATGTTGTGGGCCACATCAAAGATCTCCACGTCCACTCGCTTGATATCGGTACTCGAGAAGTGATACCGCTGGAGGAGGGTAAGAATCGCCTCGATGGCGGTTTGTGAATGGATCTCTGCGTTGTACTTCTTAACCGCGGTTCGTCCCACACGCCCGAGGTCTTCCCCGGACCAACTCACCTGGAAATAACCCGTGATGGCATCCATCAGTCCCTTCTCGCCCTCGATCACCTCCAGCGGACCTGTAATACCTTGCTTGGCCAGCAAAACGGCACGGGTACAACAAGCGGCCAGGTTTGGGTAGGCCAGCCCCTTCCAATGCGACAATCGTCCGGTCCGTGTCACTCGCAGGGCGTTGAAGGCTGTCCCACTAATGGCGAGTGCGTTGGCGGTCTGGGACCGATCAAGCCCTAGGATCTTGGACACCCCCGCGGCTACCGCATAGGCGCCTTGAACCGTGTGGTCAAATCCCCTTGCCCGGACTGGGGCAACATCGCACAAGCGACACTGGACTTGGTAGGCAACCGCCAGGGCGGTCATGAGTTCGCGACCGGTGGCCCCGATGAATTCACCTGCCGCCAGGATTGCCCCCAAATTGTCGCTGGGATGGCAGGTTTCCTGTTTGGCCAGATAGCTGTCATTGAAATCGAGGTAACGTATCAGTGCACTGTTGTAGAAAACAGCTCGGTCAAGATCTGTGGATCCAGCACCAATCAAGGTACAGGAGCCGCCGCTGCCCAGCTCACTGATATACCTGCGTATCATTTGCATGGGGTGCGCATGCAGCGCACCAAGACTGCAACCCAGTGAGTCTAAAATGCGGATCTTGAGTTGTTGGCGAGTGTCGGAGCCTAGGGCTTCAAATCGAACCGTATCCACGAATTCTGCCATTTGTTCCACCTGGCTCATGGGGCTCTCATGTTCTGCCACATTCACGATTGACTCGTGGGAATGCGTCTTCATCGTCTACCTTCCAGCGGGTTAGTTGATGCTATTTGGACTTGCCTGCCCTCTCGACAACAGCGGCGGTGCACTGTACTCTTGCTGGCCTTTCCGCCCGGTCAGACGGCTGCCGCGCTCTCCGCTTTTTAGCGGCACGAAGGCAAGCCCCTGGGTCTGGTCAAACCTCAGAGCCATGGTCGACCAGTTGTGACACAGCCAGAAAAACACCGAACTCCGGTTTGGTTTCAGCTCGCGTATCTGCTCGGGAATATCTCGCCAAGGCTCGCATAGCTCTTTCACATCAAACCGAAACACCTTTTCGCCTCTCCAGTAGAGAAATGACGCTGCGCATGCAGGATTGGCACGAACCCTAGCCATCAGGAATTCCTTTCTGGCCTTCTTCCACTCTCCATTTATTCACTCGAGCCGGTTCTTTGAAATAGTTCGTTCGTACTCGTGTAGAAACAACCATCATGTCGAGGGGGCGCCTAGGGTCAAGAAAGATCTCGAGCCTGGCACTCGGCCTATGGTCGAAGGAACGGTAAGAAGTCAGACCGACTTGCGCTGAATGGCGTAAAGCCCCGGTTCCAGGCGATTGTGAGTCCGCAGCTTCGGGTCGATGTGGTGCAGTTGATTGCGCCGGGTTTGAAGACTGATTCGTAACTCTTCGGCAATCTCGGGAAAGTTCTTGCCCGCTCGGAGCAACTTGAGAATATGAAGCTCCTGTTCGGAAGATGGCGCAACTGGCGACGCCGCGGGCACAATCTCAGCCGCAGCGTTGCCGCACCGCCGCACATCCCGCCGTATTTCTCATCAGGGGACAGGGATCACACCTTCTCTGAGTATGGAGCATAAGCTGGCCATGACCAGTTCCGGCATGAACTGTAGCTCTTCTACGACAATCACAGACCGGAGGAGGCTGTGTTCCTAACAACCCTTGCTCGACTGGCAAAGCCCAACCCCGATTCCGTTTCGTGCTTTCCTCGCGACAACTATGTCTCTGCCCAGTCGGGAGACGCTATGCCGAGCGTCTCAGCGTGCTCCGATAATCAGCCACAAATTTCTGGATACCCTTAGTTGTGAGTTCATGCGTGATGTCAAAGCTCTCCCATGGCTGGCCGAGGTCCAAGTCTTTGTATGGAATTGTCTTCAGGGGCTTGCCACTGGCATCGCGACCTTCATATCTGAACTCTGGATTTGGCATGGGAAAGCCTCTTGCTGCCCATTCTTCCAGAATTTTCGTGGGCACGGTGGCCAGCTCGACGCCCAGAGCAAACGAACAAAGCAAATGGCTAAGACCACGTATGCTCGCGCCTAAGACAAGCACGTGGTGATCGCTGTTCTCGTACATCTTCTTGATATTCTTCACCAGGTCCATGCCGTCTTCGCCGCGATCGTCAAGCCGGCCAACAAATGGCGATACGTACACCGGCTCTTTCGATCCCT
This sequence comes from Candidatus Sulfotelmatobacter sp., assembly GCA_025928375.1. GTDB lineage: Bacteria > Acidobacteriota > Terriglobia > Terriglobales > Acidobacteriaceae > Sulfotelmatobacter. Next base: position 9,558 of record JAICJP010000048.1, on the reverse strand, counting down.
TCGTCACCGCGTACACCGCAGCCGCCTGCTCCTGCGAAAAACACAAGGTTATGTTGACCCGAATACCTTTTTGCACCGACATGTGCGCGGCTCGCAAACCCTCGTGCGTGCACGGATACTTGATATAGGCATTGGGAATCCAAGAGAACATTTCTTTGCCCTGGGCAAACATCTGCTCGGCCTTGGTACCCAGATCCGCAAATACCTCGATGGAAACCCCGGCGCTTCCCACTATCGGAGAAATGCTTTGCACGATCTTCTTGTATTCATTTTCTTCTTCTTGAGAGCTCAAGGTGTGACCGGTTGCTATGAGCTGTTGAATCTCCGGATTTTTTGCGATCAGGGAAGGATTGGTGGTCTGGCCATCAACAAACCCGATCAAGCTTTTGATCCGGAGAGTCTCATTAGGGTCGCCACCATCCACTAGGATTCTTGTTTTAGGCTTGTTTGCCAGCATGTTGTTCACCTCGAAAGAGTTCGATTTCGGTCGACCCGACCGCCTTCCTACGTGTGCCGGTTGGAAGTGCAACTTGTGGCAAGACCCGTCGAGATCGGCTTGCAGCACGATTCTGGGAAAAGGAGCGACTCCGATCCAGCCTGCCGGGAACATCGTCGGATGGGCTGAATTCTTGTGTGCGCGAAGGAACCCATTGCCGAATGTTCATCTCTGTTTCGAGCGGTACGTTCTTGGGTGAGCGCTTGAACGCCGTATCGCGCATGCGGTTCACAAACATCAACTGGTCTTCCAATACAGAACCGGCGATTTGCGCAGGTTTCTCGAAACGGAAGGTCACGATGCGTTCTTCAGCCTCGACTTGGCTGCACAAAATGGAGTCGCAACCGGCGACCGGAACTTCTTTGCCAGCCATGCCCACGTCCTCGAATCTCATGTCGGTCAAGTGCCGAATCACGAAAGCATCCTCAGGGCGAAAATCAGCGGCAGGAAAACGATGGAAGCAAACAGCGTGCGACGCGCCGACGCATTCGATCGATCGAAGGCTAACCGGGCGGCGTAATAAAAGAACCCGGAGCTCAGCACAAGGGCACCCACAAAATAAGCCACCCCAGCCTCGCGCAATAAGGCCGGAATCAGGCTGACCGGAATCAGAGCGACCGAAAACACCAGAATCTGCCATGCCATGAAACGACCCTGCCCCTCTCCACGAGGTAGTGTGAGATATCCGCCTCGCGCGTAATCCTCGCGATACATCCAGGCGATCGCCATGAAATGCGGGAACTGCCAAAGGAACACGATGGCGAAGAGGCACCACGCCTCCAGGTTGAGGCTGCCGCGCGCTCCCGCCCACCCGATCAAGGGAGGCACAGCCCCAGGAACCGCACCTACCAGCGTACACAGCGGCGTCTTCCTCTTGAGCGGCGTGTAGAAGAGCAGATAGGTGCCGAGCGTCAGCATTGCCAGCAAACTGGCCAAGGAGTTCACGAGCAAGGCCAAGTAAAGACCACCGGCCACCGAGAGGAGGATCCCGAACCACAGCGCGTGCGAGGGACTGATCCTCCGCGCAGGGAGCGGCCGTTTCGCCGTTCGGCGCATCTGGGCATCGAAATGCCGTTCGATATACTGATTGAGAGTTCCCGTCCCACTGGCAACGAGCAAGGTGCCCACAAGGGTGTCGAACAGCAGCGGAAGTCGCCAGTGCGAGAATGCCGGCGGTGAGGCCAAGTAGAAACCGGCAAAGGTCGTGATAATGATCAGAAAGTTCACTTCCGGCTTGGTCAGCGTCCAATAGTCGGCGAGCACAGCGGTCCAGTGCGTGAGGCCGCCCTCTGGCAACGGGCGAACCGGCCTAGACATTTCCGCAGATCGGGTTCCAACCATCATGTTCTGGGCTCATCGACTGTCCAGCTATCCCTTGTCGAGCCTTTCGGGAAGCTCAGTAATGACTCCGTTGTGGAGGCTCGGCTGGGGAATTGAATTCGCACCGACGCAAGGAAGAGTGCATCGTACTCCGCGATCAACCGCGTCTCCCGTTCTGCTAATGCCTTGCGCACAGCTTCTTTGAGAAGTTCCTGCACTTCTGGATGCGGTTCACCGGTCGCCGCGTGGATGACGCTCCCCGCGCCTAAAGACAGCAAGCGCCGAAACTGAAGCTCCTGATCTACCTCAGCGATCAGCGGCGACTCTTCAACTGGAAGATGGTGTTCTGTTTCTCCCCCGTGGAGCAAACTGACATGATTCGACACTACACGGAGACGGTCGAGCTTCGCTAGAATTCGCCTCTCATTCCACAGCCAGTAGCGCAAGCGCAGTGACCAATAGGTCTGCACGAAGATGGCATGCATATAACTCCACAGAAGCCGAGACTCTGGCTTCGGTCTTACCGCCCGCGGACGCCGAGAATGGTTATGCTTCACGATTACCTCCATGAGCGACTGATGTAGTCGGTCATGCTCAGGGAAATTAGAATAAAGAGCCAGAAAAGACCGGCGACAATGACAACCCACGTCATCTTTTGACTGATGTACTTCACGCCCATGAAAATCAAGGCGACCAGCGTGGCTTTGCAGGTAGCGATGAGCAGGGCCAGGACTATGTTGAAATGGCCCAGTTCCAAATAGGAGGCCCCCGCAGTGGCAGCTGTCAGGCACATGAGGGATGCCCAGACTACGATATAGGTTTTCTTGCTTGCGATATGCTCCGACATCTCTGCTCCTACCCCGAAAGGTGTTTGTGACTGATCAGGTAAAGCAACGGGTATAAATAGATCCAAACGATGTCGACGAAGTGCCAATAGAGCCCGACGTTTTCTACCGGGTTGTGATAGTCCGGTCCGTAGGCCCCCTTCCAGCTGCGGTAGACGACATAGGTCACCAGGCCAATTCCGATCAGAACGTGAAGAGCGTGGAAGCCGGTCATGGCCCAGTAGAACGAGAAGAACAGTTCGACCTGCGCTGGATTGGGACCGGAAAAACGAAAATTCGCGCCCGGGAACTGTCCATCGACCCAGTGACCGTGATACTCGATGCTCTTGATGCCCAGGAAACCAAGGCCGAACAGGATCGTAATCAACAAGAAGGTGACCAGCATCCTGCGCTGTCCGAGTTGTGAGGCCCGCACCCCCAGCGCCATGGTCAGACTGCTGCAGAGCAGAACTGCAGTGTTGATGGTTCCCCACCAGAAGTCCATGTGCTGGCTACCTTCCAGCCACGGGCCGTAATACATGTAGCGATAGATCATGTAGCCGACGAACATGCCGCCGAAGAACATGATCTCGGTAACCAAGAAAACCCACATACCCATCACAGAGGCATCCGTCTGCTGTTCCATGGTGGCGAAGTGGTGTTGCAGTCCCGGCTGGTGCGCGGCGAGGGTCGGGCTACTGTCGCTCAACGGGGACCTCCGTGAGTTGGTCGTAGTTGTAGGCTTCCCAGGTGACGGTCGGAATCTCGTCAAAGTTAGAAGTGGTCGGTGGCGAAGTCGTCATCCATTCCAGGCCAGCGGCACCCCATGGGTTATCATCTGCAATCTTCCCGTAGCGCATCGACCACAAGAAATACACCATCGGGAGCAGGTAGCCGACCGCCAGGATCGATGCGCCCGCTGTGGAGAGCACGTTGAGCACCTGGAATTCTGGCGAATATTGCCAGTAGCGCCGTGGCATGCCCATGTAGCCTAAGATGAATTGCGGGAAGAAGGTGAGATTGAACCCGATAAAGATGAGTAGCGCGGCCAGCTTGCCCCAGCCTTCCGGATACATCCGCCCTGAAATCTTTGGCCACCAGAAATGCATGCCCCCAAGGTAGGCCATCACCATGCCACCTACCATGATGTAGTGGAAGTGCGCGATGATGAAGTACGTGTCTGTCACATGCACGTCGACCCCGAGCGCGGCCACGAATAGTCCAGTCATCCCCCCCATGGTGAACAAGCCGATGAAGCCAAAGGCGTAAAGCATCGGGGTCGTATAGGAGATCGATCCCTTGTAAAGAGTGGCCGTCCAGTTAAACACCTTGATCGCGGACGGTATCGCTACCATGTAGCTGAAAAAGGAGAAGATCAACGCCGCGTACAGAGAGATCCCGGCCACGAACATGTGATGCGCCCAGACTAAGAAGCCCAGTACGGCGATCGCGATCAGAGCGAGCGCCATGAACCTGTAGCCAAAAAGCCGTTTGTGCGAGAAACAAGCTACGATCTCACTGACCACGCCCATCCCTGGCAGAATCATGACGTACACCGCTGGATGCGAATAGAACCAGAACAGGTGCTGGAACAGGAGCGGATCCCCACCCAGCCTGGGGTCGAAAATGCCCAGATGAAACATCCGCTCCAATCCCACCAATGCGAGAGATATCGCGAGTACTGGCGTGCCCAACACAAAAATGATGCTGGTCGCGTAGTTCGCCCATACGAACAGGGGCAGACGCGACCAGGTCATTCCGGGGGCACGTAGGCGATGAATTGTCACGATAAAATTCAGGCCGGTAAGGATCGAGGAGAATCCAACCACAAAGATTGCCATGGCGGCGGCCACCACGTTCGTGGTGAGGAACTCGGTGCTCAGCGGGGTGTAGAAAGTCCAGCCGGTGTCGACACCTCCATTGAGGATGGTGTACAGCATGAGAGCGCTGCCAAGAATGAATATGTACCAGCTCAGCAGATTGACCCGCGGAAAAGCCAAGTCCTTGGCGCCGATCATGATCGGAATCAGAAAGTTCCCCAGCACTGCCGGCACGGCGGGAATCAAAAAGAAAAACACCATCACCTGGCCATGCATGGTGAACAACTTGTTATAGGTGTCCGCTTGCACCAGGTCACCCGCGGGGGTCAGCAATTCCAGCCGGATCAGCAGGGCGAAGAAGCCCCCGATGAAGAAGAAGAAAGTAATGGACAGCAAGTACAGCAGCGCAATCCGCTTATGGTCCGTGGTCAGAAGCCAGGACTTGATACCGTATTCCTGGTTCAGGTAGTTTTCGCGTTCGCGCATCGGGACCGCAGCGGTTGTCATATTCAATGCACCTGTGTTGCCGGAGGCTGTTGGCTGGCCGCAGCGACGCTGCTACCGGCAGCTTGCTTCGGCTGGGACTGCTTCAGAGACTTGATGTAGGCGACAAGGGCGTTCAATTGCTCGTCGCTCACAAGTCCTTGGAACGTGGGCATGATCGGCTTGTAGCCCTTCGGAATTCTGAGGGTCGGGTTCTGGATACACTCTCGGAGGTAGTTCTCATCCGCGATCATGGTTCGACCGTCTTCCAGCAATACCGGCTTGCCGAACAGACCAACCAGGTTAGGCCCGCGTCCCTGCATGTCAGAGCGGTGGCAGGTGCTGCAGCCCAGTTCAGAAAACAATTTCTCTCCCGTCGCCGCCAACGGGAGCGTAGAGCCACCCCCGCTGAGCCAAGCTTGATATTGCGCCGGTTCCATCACGACGATATCGCCAATCATCCCAGAGTGCATGGTCCCGCAGTACTCGGCGCAGAACAGGTGATAGGTTCCAGGCTTCGTCGCATGAAACCAGGCGGTGGTGTAGCGCCCGGGCAGAACGTCCTGCTTGATGCGGAATGCAGGCACGAAAAAACTGTGGATCGCGTCCTGGGAGGTCATGATCATGCGCACATCACGGCCGACGGGGACATGCAGTTCGTTGATCTCGCGCTGGCCTTCTTCGTGTTGGAATTTCCACATCCATTGTTTCGCAACCGTGTAGACATCGGCGGCTCCTTCTGGTGGAGTACGTTCCTGGAAGTAAATGTAGGCACCCCAGACAAAGATGCAGAGAAAGATGCACCCGGGAACGACCGTCCACGTGAGCTCAAGCGCATTGGAACCTTCAATGTGTTCAGCCTGATGGCCGGCACGGCGACGGTAACGGAGCGCAAAGACAATGATCAGGGCGAAAATTGCCAGACACACAAGCCCACATAACAGCAGCAAGAAGATGAATAGAGCATCTACCTGCCCCGCCGACGTCGAAGCTCGTGCAGGCCAAAATGGAAAGTGCTCAAACATGATTACCGGATTCCTCGTGCTCCGAATGTATGGTGCGCCGCATCACGCCGAAACATGATGAACATCAGGCCGCCTAACAACAGCATGGTTGCCACTCCACCCACACGCAGCACCCGAAAAATCATGAGGTTGTATTTGCCCGCGCTGGGATCGTAGTGATAGCAGTACAGCAGGATTTGGTCTACGAGGTTGCCGATCTTGTTCTGCGAGGCCTCTACCAACGCCAGCCGCAAATCTTTGGACGGAAACTCCACGCCATAGTAGTACTGCGCGATCTTGCCCTCTGGCGTCAGTACCACAATGGCAGTTGAGTGCGCGAATTGTCCGGAGCCTTTGTCATATTGGTACTGGAAGCCAGCGGCCCTGGTCAGCGCGTCGATTGACTCCTGCGGCCCAGTTAGAAAGTGCCAACCCTGGGCCGCGCCAGGACGCCCGTAGCGCTTCAGATACTCGACGCTGGTTGCGGTCGCGTCCTGTGGCGTCTCCCGCGGATCGAAGCTTACCGTCAGAACCTCAAAATCATTGCCCACCTCAAGCTTCATCGGCTTGAGGGCGCTCGTGAGTCCGCTCAGTACCTCGCTACAGAGCATCGGGCACTTGTAGTAAACCAGATTCAGGATCATCGGCTTGCTGCCGAAGTAGTCTCCCAGAAGCACCCGATTCCCGCTCTGGTCGCGGAAGGCAAGATCCCGCGGAATCTGCTCATTCAAGCGCTGCTCGATGCCGACATTCTTCAGCCCAGGTGGACGCAGGTTCGCGGGTGGGTTGACCGTTCCGGGGCCCATACCCTGGCTCCAGGCAGGGACAACCAGGATGAGGACGAAGAATGCAATCGATTTCAAACTAGCAAACGTTGTTCGGATCACGGTTCCATCGGTTCTTGGCTTGCCGCCGGTACGGCCCGGCCGCACGGCGTCATCATTATTATTATGGTTATTGTTTGGCATCTGTTTTCGCCGCTGCTTTCGTCGCCTTATGAGCCGCATGGTGTTGGGCTTCGATGGGAGCCTCCGCACCTGCCGCGGAGTGCTGCGGCGCAGTCGGCAAGCCATGCTCGACTATCAACGCCATGGCGCGTTCGATCGGAATATGTGCGATACCCGCTTTTTGGTCCAACCACCCATAGCTGTTCAGAATTTCCTCTTCCCGAATCCGCTGATCATCCAACTGCCCGCGCTCGCTCGTTTCGAGCCTGGGGAGCGGAAATTTGGCCGCGTCCTGCGCTGTGGGATGACGCGTGTCGGTGTTGGTGGCTCCTATGAGCGGGTTCTGAGGAGGCTCGTGCGCCTTCTGGTAGCGATTCAGAAAGCCGTACACACCGGCCAGAATTAGATAGATCAACACGCCCACGATGCCCAGCCCGCCGAGAAAGCCGAGGACTCCGCCAGCGCTAAGATCCCGTCGTTCGAACTTGCCATTCTCGGCGTTGAACTTCTCGTTACTCATGTGCAGTCTCCAGCAAAAGCCGCGTGTGCCGATCAAACAAAGGCAGAAGCGGGCGTCCTCTGAGGTTGCGGCAAAACCAAGCCAGCCAGAAGCCGCCGATGGCCCCGGGCACAACGACATCCTGCCAGCTCACGTGGAATTGCAGGTGGAAAGTGGGCTCGATGTACCAGAACAAGTCCACGAAACGCATCAACATTAGGAAGACGGCCAGCCACACCAGGTCTTGAAGCCTTCGCTTGAACCCGCGCGCAAGCAGGAACAGGAAAGGCACGACGAAATGGAATAGAGCCAGGAGTAGCCCCACGTACTGCCATCCGCCGTGCAACCGTCGTGTGAACCAGCTAATCTCTTCCGGCAGGTTTCCTGCCCAGATGATCAACCACTGGGAGAACGCGAAGTATGCCCATAGCATGACGAGAGTCAACATAAGATTGCCGTAGTCGTGAATGTGATTCGGCTTGAGGTATTCCGACATGGGCTTGTAGTGGTGGAGAATCGCCGAAACTACCACGACGAAGCAGATGGAACTCAGGCATTGACCGGCCAGAAAAATCAGGCCGTAGATGGTCGAGATCCAGTGCGGGTTCAACGACATGATCCAATCAATCGAGGCAAAGGCTAGGGTAAAACCGTAGAGAACCAGCCCTGGTCCACTGAGTGCGCGAAAACGCGAGCTCGTGTCTCTCTCCGGTGGAATGTCCTGCTCCGCCGACCACCGGCTCAGAAGCGTCGCCAAGATCAGCCAGATCGAGAAGTAAATCGCTGCGCGGAGAATGAAGCCGCCCGGGGTCAGATACGTGCGCGTGATGTCCTGCAGGTGCTTGTCGCGCGCGATATCTTCGGGGCGCATCCAGGTGTACAGATGGTGCATGCCTAGAATCACCGGAATAAACAACAGGATCATCAAGGGAACCGTGCGGGTAGCTGCCTCGAAAATCCGGCGCACTGCCTGGCCCCAGTCTCCGCCGGTCAAATGCCCAAGCATCAGAAACGCCATTGAACCCAATGAGAGTCCAAGCCACGCCATGTACCCAAGCAGATAGGCGGAGAAGAATTTCTCCGGTTGCAAGACGGCACCGAGTACAGCCAGGACGGCGAACACGAGGCCCGCCGCCAACGCCCGCCGCTGAACGGTCTCGACCACTGCCGGCGCTAGTAGATCCATATTGTTCACATGCGTCGCGCTCATTTAGACTCCTGGTCGGCCGTTCCCGCGGACTGACGGAGGATCTCGGGCAATGTAGCGCCAGAGCCCGGGACGCCCCGGAACCGTGGCATCAAAGACGGCATCTGCTGGCCAGGCGGAGTGTTGTCAGCGCTCGCATTCTGGCTCAACTGCAGGGCGCGAATGTAGGCCACAATCGCCCAGCGATCCTTGGGTGAGACTTGAGCAGAGTAGTCCGGCATTATCCCGAACCCATGCGTGATGACACCATAGAAGTATCCGAGCGGTGCCTTGCGCAGCCGGTCGATGTGATACGACGACGGCTTGCGTGGAAAGCCGTGCGCAGGGACAATCCCATTTCCATCGCCCAGCCGGGAGTGACACGGTGCGCAGTAAATGTTGAAGCGTAACCGCCCGCGATCCAAAACCTCCTTCGTCACCGGGAAAGGCATGTAGTCACCAGGAGTGCTGCTGTTGCCGATCGTACCGGTATAGAAGTAGGTCTCTTCGTGCAACTGGCCGCGGGCAACCGTGCCCTCGATCAGGGGCCGCGCCGAGCGCAAATCAGTATAAAAATCATTCTTAGCGAGCGGTTTGAAGCGCGGCTGGTCGTGCATGTCTTGACGGCAGCCCACCAGCAGCAGGACAGCGAGACCGAACGGTGAAACCTTTGGGAGATTGCTCATGGCGCTAGCTGGGTACCTCCGAGATCGACCGCGGCTCTAGGTTTTCCAGGAAGTGACGTGTTTCCACGGGATCGTACTTGGCGTCGGAGGAAAAAATGATCAGGAAAAACCTGTCTCTCGTGGCAAAAGCGAAGCGAGGCACGTTGAACACCGGATGATAGGGCATCGGCAACCCGTTGAGCGCCAGCATTCCGAAGACCGCTGCCAAACCAGCAACGAGGATCGTCATTTCAAACGTCACCACGATGAACGCCGGCCATGAGTTGTAAGGCCGGCCGCCAATGTTGATGGGG
>JAICJP010000473.1 GCA_025928375.1 Candidatus Sulfotelmatobacter sp. | reverse complement strand
TGTCGGGCCTCAGCGATGACCTTGGGACCGAAGTCGCTGCGCAGACGCAGTTCCAGCTGTTGCTGAAGTTCCGGCGGGATACTGGAGAGCGACACCTCAAACCGGCTGGGATTCGAGTCTCTACGCGCGAGCTTTTCCTTCAGCGCCGATATTTCCAACTGCAGCGGCGCAACAGCTTCCGCGATCATTTTTACGACTTGCGCTTGCAGATCTCGAGCCACGCGGTCGAGCACAGCTGCAGAAGGCTGATTTGGCTGGAGAGGTCCCTTGTGGGAGGGCATCGGGATGGTCGGCACAAGAGTTTGAGGCACTCTGGCCTGCACGATCACGGAAGGCGAAGCCCAATCCTTGGGACACTCTTTCAGTCCCCAAAAATTCTGAGGGCGATCAAGCTTTGCGCCCAGCCGCCAGGTGCGCGTTTCGGAGTCGTTAGGCTGGCAAGAGACCACGTGAGCTGTCGCCTCCCGACCTTCCTTGGTGTGAAGGTGAAGCGGGACGCCGCTGTCGAGTTTCACGCGAGTCAGGATGGCGCAGCCGTGGGCATTGACCACCAGCGTTTCGCAAACTTCGGAGAACTGCTTGCCTTCCAGACTGGTGACCAGGATTGGAACTGCCGCGGGCACTCTCGAACTGCGCCTCAGTGCGGGGCTATCTGCGTTATGCATACAAGCCTGCCTTCTAGTGCGGGGAGTATGTGCCATCGACCTGGCGCGGGCCGAGTGGCTGGTTGGTCCTACCATACCTCGAAGTGCGGATTTGGCGGATCACTCGGAAGTATCGTGCCGAAAGTGTCCGGGCTCACGCTTTTGACAGCACCCTTGGTAACTGGCGCTCCAGAAGCGCAAGGCGGTGAGTTAGGCCAAACCTCCGCCATCGACTACTAAGGCCGTTCCGGTAATCCAGTTCGACATCGGGCTGGCGAGAAATAGAACGGCATTGGCCACATCTTCCGGCATGCCGACGCGGGCCAGCGGGCGATTGGCAGCTTCCTTCATGAAGGACTGAACGTTTCCGCCAAGTTGTGCGCATTCGCTTCGCAGCATGGGGGTATCGATGTCGCCCGGGCAGATGCAGTTCACCCGGATGTTGTGGGGGCCGTGATCAATAGCCATGGCACGGGTGAGATTCACCGCGCCCCCTTTGGCTGCGCAGTACGAAGCGGCTTTTGGACCGCCTTTCAGCGACCATCCCGAGCCGATGTTGATAATGCTGCCGCCGCCGTTTCGAATCATGTCAGGAATGACTTCGCGCGAGAGCAGGAAAATTCCTTTCAGAGTCACGTCCAAAGCGAGGTCCCATTCTTCTTCGGCAAGCTCGAGGATATTTTTGCGAATGGCGATTCCGGCGCAGTTGCACAGGATGTCGATCTTGCCCCATTTCTGAATGGTGGTTTCGACGGCCCGGCGGCAATCGGATGCGCTGCGTACGTCGCAGTGGACTGAAACCGCCTGACCGCTCTGATCCTGAACTTCGGCGGCGGTGCTGCTTCCCTTTGCGTCATCAATTTCGAGCACGGCGATCGACGCGCCCATCTCAGCCAGCAGGAGAGCGATACCGCGGCCGATACCCGAACCAGCCCCGGTGACAATGGCCACCTTGCCTGCGAGCGAAAGTAACCGGGCGGCGCGGTTTGCGATGGTTGCGGAATCGTGACTCATGCTGCCGCGTCCAGCGCCTTCCCGGCGGCTTCGAGCGTCATCTCCACGTCTTCGTCGGTGTGCGCCAGCGTGACGATGGAATGCAAGGCCGCGGAAGGAGAGGCATAGACGCCAAAGGGAAATAACGAGAGCACAAATTTCTGGAACGCGGCGCGATCCACATGCTGGCAGAAATCGCGGTAGTCGCGAATTGCCGGCTGATCGGTGAACATCACCTGCAACATGGGGCCGACGTTCTGCACGATGGCGGCCCGGCCTTTTTTTTGGAACAGCTGTCGCAGTCCGGAACAGAGTTTTTCCGAAAGGTTCCAGGTATGACGGAAGGAAGCGTTGTTGTCGCGAGTCAGGACCCGCAGATTCGCGCGCGCGGCAAACATGCCGATGCGCGAACCGTTGTGGGTGCCGTAGTGCAGGACGCCTCCCCACTGCAGGGCATCCATGATCTCGGCGCGGCCGACCAGTGCGGCCACGGGAAGCCCCGATCCCAGCGCTTTCCCGAAAGTCACCAGATCTGGGGAAAGCTGGTAGTACTCCTGACATCCGCCGGGAGCGATGCGGAAGCCTGTGACGGTTTCATCGAGGATAAAGACAATTCGGTTGGCACTCGCGAGCTTCTGCAGTCCCAGCAGGTATCCGTCTGCCGGAGGGATCACGCCCATGTTGGCCATTACACCTTCGGTGATGATCGCGGCGATCTGGCCAGGATGATTCTCCACCGCACGCTGCAGCGCCGGCAGATCGTTCCAGGGGACCACAATCGTGTCATCGAGCGCGGTGCGGTTCAGACCGGAACTGTCGGGAATCTTCACGGGATCGCTGCGCAGCCCCAAAGCGGCGGAGGGCAGGACATTGGAACTCACCAGCAAATCGTCGTGCCAACCATGGTAATGGCCTTCGAACTTGAGAATCTTAGGGCGCCCGGTC
>JAICJP010000305.1 GCA_025928375.1 Candidatus Sulfotelmatobacter sp. | reverse complement strand
GTCTCGACTACGAGCTGGGATGAGAGTTTCAGTGGGCGGCCTCCTCGTGGCTGAGTTCGATCAACCTGAGGTCGTCCACCCAAAGCTTGCCACGGATCAGCGGTCCGGGAGGCTGGCGAGTGATCTTCACAAAAACCAGATTGGTCGTGGGACCGGTATGAAACCGCGCCTGTTGCTTATGCCATGGATTGCTGCCCAGAAGGTCGTCAGTCAGCGCGTACGAGGACAGGGTGTAAGCGTCACCGATGACGAAGCGCGGACCACTGGCGCTGTCAATATCCTGTGTCTTCGATTGGGCGGTGAATTCGTAATCGGTATTGGGCTTTACGGGAACGAGCTCCGTGATGCCTGCATCGGCCGCATTGCGCCCATTGAAGGTCACTGACAGGGAGCGCGTACCCGAAAAAAACTGGCCCGTGTCGATGGCCAACTTGGCGTTGCGGTTCGCGTCGTACCACCAGTCGAAGCCGCCATTCAGCAGATTCTCCTCAAATCCACCGTTCACAATCAGGTTTCCGGGAGCTGGCAAATAGGCCCGGATTTGCTCGTCAGTCTGGGCCAATTGCCGCCACGCAGTTACCGCGGAAGTGACCTGCTGAGTGGCCAGCAAGAGCCGGAAGTAAGGTAGCGCCGGTCGCGCAGGGAATGGCTGATGTAGGCCGATCAGGTGTTCCCAGGCAACCTCGGCTGCGGCGGTTTCCTGTTTGGCAACCAGCAGACGCAAGAAGGAAAGATAGAGGTCAGGCCTCGGGGGCAAAGCGTGATCGAAGATCTGATTAGCATCGCCGGTAGCACGCCAGCAAAGTTGAAGAGCCGAGTCGGTGGAATCGGGGTCGTTGGCCAGGACGGTGTGGAAATAAGGAAGAGCTTTGGAGACCTCGCCTTGCAGCAGGAAAAAATTGGCGGCCTGCCATGCGACATGCGGCGTCATAGGATCGGCCGCGGCGGCGCGTTGAACGGCTTCCGCCTGCTGATCGGTCTCGCCGGCAAGTTGATAGGCACCCGCGAGGTCGAGCCAGTAGCTGGACCGGTAGGGATTCAGTTTGACGGCAATCTTGAAATTGCTAATGGCGTCGTTCAGAGTCGCAACAGAGAGCGCCTGGTTACGAGCGAGGACCGCGAAATATTCCGAGTTCGAGCTCTCCAGGCGAATGGCTTTCTGGATGTCGGACTCGTCGGGCCGGGTCGCGAGGTGTGCGGCCCAAAACGCACGCGCGGCAAAAGTCACATAGACTGCGACTAAGAAGAAAGCAAGCCCAGCGACTGCAACGCGGCGAACTGGGGAATGCAAGTCCATCTGCATCGAAATCGGCGTGCACCCTGCCTGGAATCATCAAGAGACTTTGCTGATGCTCTCTTGGGATTCGTCGTAGTAGCGGTCGGAATAGCGGCCGCCATAGTAGTAGTAGCCTTCCGTGGAACGCGTATTCAGACCGTTGAGGACGATTCCCATGACCCGTGCGTTGACCTGGGTGAGGAGGTCGCAAGCGCGGCGCAGAACGATCTTCGTGGTCTTGCCTGAACGAGCGACCAGGATGACCCGATCCGCTTCCGGCGACAGCACGACTGCATCGGTGACCGACAAGCAGGGTGGGGAATCGATTACGACATGATCGAACTCATGTCGCCAGCGTGCGATGTAATCCTTCATCACCGAGGAGCCGAGCAACTCCGCGGGTTGGGGCGGAATGGGACCGGCGGGCAAGATGGTTAAGTTAGGGCAGTCTGCGAAGGGGACGGCCGCCTCTTCGAACTTCTGAGCGCCGCTGATGAGCGTACTGAGGCCGGCAGCGGAGCGGAAGCCAAACATGCGATCGATGCCGGGGCGGCGGAGATCGGCATCCACCAGCAACACGCGTCCACCGCGCTGCGCCAGTACCAGGGCCGAGTTGGCGCTGATCGTAGTCTTGCCTTCCTGCGGCACCGCGCTGGTCACCAGGATGACTTTGGGCGGAGCGCCGTAGGAAGAGAGGAGAATCGAAGTGCGCAGCGAGCGGTAAGCCTCGGCCGCTTCGGAGCGCGGACGCGCGTGGGTGATCAAAGCGGACTCGGTGGACTCCAGTTCGACCGAGGCGGTCTTCAGACGCTTGCGCAGAGATCCGTTCAGAGAGCCTTGAATCGGTATCGTGCCCAGCGTAGGCAGCGTGGAAACTGCGCTGATCTCTTCGATAGTGCGAATGCTGCTATCCAGACTCTCCAGCGTGAAGGCGAGTCCAACGCCGCACGCTAACCCCAGCAGAAGCCCGAACTGAATATTGCGCGGGACGTTGGGTGTGATCGGGCCCGTCGGAACTCTCGCGACATCAACCACGCGGATATTGCTGGAGCGCAGACCGGCGCTGACCCCAGCTTCCTTGAGCCGCTGCAGCAGATCCTGATACAGCTGGCGGTTGGCTTCGGCATCGCGCTTGAGCACGGAATACTCGATCGCGCTTTCGTTGAGCTTATTGGCCTCCTGCTTCTGTTGGTTGAAAGCGGTGATGAGAAGGTTCTCGCGTTGCAGCGCCGCCAGGTATTCATCGCGACTTTGATCGCGCAGACGGCCATTTTCGGCAGCGATTTCTTTGTCGATCTGCTTCAGCTGATTATCGATTTCTGCAACCTTGGGGTAACCACTGCCGAATTGCGTAGTCAGCTGCGCACGCTGGGTGTCGAGTTCAGCTTGCTTGTCGTGTAGCTTCCCCATCATGGTGATCTCGCCTTCGCGGTGACCTTTGAAGGCTGATGGATCTCCACTGGCAGACAGCTTGTAGGTAGCCTCCTTCTGGATGCGATCCATCTCCGCCGCTGCCAGTTCGCGATTGAGTTCGTCCAGCTTGGCGGTCACGATGTTCTGTTTCTCATCCACCCCTAGAATGCTGTGATCTTTCTGGTAGCGGACCAGCTTTTCTTCGGAAGTCTGGACTTTCAGGCGGAGATCGTCGATCTCTGTGTTCAGCCAGTCGGAGGTCTGCGTGGCCGCTTCGTACCGCGTTTTGAAGTTCTGCTCGGTGAACGTCCGCACCAGGGTGTTCACGATTTCCGTGGCCAATCGAGGATCTGGATCCGTATAGGAGATCTGCACCAGTCGCGAATTGGGAATCAGCTGAATGCCAAGCCCGCCATGAAAGCGGCCGAGAAGGCCGGTGGTAGTTTCGGAATCAAGCTGCAGGCTGGCATCTTCCGCCAGATCCCCAGTGCGATGGCGCGGCGAACTGGTGAATTTTGGATTCTCATCCAGGCGCATCACTTGGATCACCTGCATAGCCAGAGCGTCGCTGCGCAGAATGGCCGCTTGCGTCTCCAAAGCCACGTCGTACTGATAGTCGGTAGAGTTCTCGTCGAAATTCTTGAAGCCGAGAACATTGGGAGTCTCGGGGAAAATGGCGACCTTGGATGAAGCCTGGTAAAGCGGAATCGTCTTGAGCGTGGCAATGACGGCGAGACTGAAGACGATCGCGGTGGTGGCCAACACGATCCAGCGCCGCTTTTTCAGAACCTGCAGGTAGTGCAGCAGCGGACTGTCTTCCGAAGGAAGATAGGGTTGCGGAATTGGACGGCTCGGCTCGAGGATGGTCGCTTCGGTCGGCTCTAACGCTTCAGACTCGACGGAGTCGTGGCGTGCTGGTTGAAAATCCATCAATCAAGCCCCAAGATTCCCGCACTCATTTGTGCTGTGCCTACTCGACGTTGGCGCAGTCGGATGTTGTCTAGAAGGAGTAGTGCGGATTTTAGCATCTTCACACCGATTTGGCGGGAGATGTCCCTGTGCAAATCTAGGGAAAAACACGTCGTGAACTTCCAGCTTGCCCGGGCTGCCTGGCGCTGAAAATCTGGCTTTGCAGCCGTGTGCCTGGGAGCGCCGGGCGCAAATTGAAATTGTTCTTTGTGCTTTGACACTGAAAAATAAGCCCTATATATTTCTGAAACGACTTCAGTGAACTGTCTCCCATCAAGCTGTTGCAGACCCGGCAGCAGGGCCCAACTCTGTGCCTTCCAGCCGCACTGCCGAGTTCGGTCCGGAGAACTCCCGCATGCCTGAGATTGCGTCCACCGGAGCACCGGTCGCCGAACTTCGGGAACTTCCCTCCTTGCAACCGGCAGAACTGCCCCACATCCGGATCGAGCCGAAGAGAGGTTGGGTATCGGTCGACCTGAAGGATCTCTGGGAATACCGGGAACTTCTGTTTTTCCTGGCCTGGCGCGATGTGAAAGTCCGCTACAAGCAGACGGCGCTAGGGGCGGCGTGGGCGGTGATTCAGCCGCTATTTACAATGCTGCTATTCACCCTCTTCTTCGGACGGCTGGCGAAAGTTCCCTCCGACGGGATTCCCTATCCCTTGTTCAGCTACACGGCGCTGCTGCCCTGGCAGCTGTTTGCCTACGCGCTAACGGAGTCGAGCAATAGCGTAATCGCGAACGAGCGCCTGATCACGAAAGTGTATTTCCCGAGACTCATCGTGCCGCTGGCCAGCATCCTCGCAGGCCTCGTGGACTTTGCCATCGCCTTCGTCCTGGTCTTGGGCATGATGGTCTGGTATCACGCGGTGCCGACGTGGGCGATTCTGACGCTGCCTTTCTTCGTGCTGTTTACGATTGTGACCGCGCTGGCGGTGGGGCTGTGGCTCTCCGCGCTCAACGTGCAATATCGCGATGTGCGCTACACTCTCACGTTCATCGTGCAATTCTGGCTGATCGCCTCCCCGGTAGCCTATTCGGCGACATTGGTTCCCGCGAAATGGCGCGCCTTTTATGGACTCAATCCCATGGCCGGGGTGATTGAGGGATTCCGCTGGGCCCTGCTGGGCAAAACGCAGGCACCGGGCGCAATGCTATGGGTCTCGGTGGCGGTTGTGGCCGTGGTACTGGTCGGCGGCCTGTATTACTACCGCCGCATGGAAAAAACTTTTGCAGACTTAGTGTGACCTGCGTTGTGTGACCCGCGTTCGCTAACCAGACTGGAAGCTGCCGCAATAGGCTTGGGACGGGCACGGCAATGTTTCAGGGAAGTGCAATGATTTTGGGGACCGGCACCGTTTTGATTTTGGAGGGGCACGGCTTGAGCCGTGCCGTTTCGGCTGAACACAGACAAGGGCTTTAGCCCCTGAGGTTTATGACTGACGTAGCCATACGCTGCGAGCGACTCGCGAAGCGATACGAGATCGGAGAACGCGAGGCCTACAAAACGATCCGCGATGTGATCACCGACGCGGTGGCCGCCCCCTTTCGCCGCCTGCGCTCTGCCGCGCAACATTCTTCCCATGGAAACGGCAGCCAGGATAAGCCCACAATCTGGGCGCTGAAGGACGTTTCATTCCAGATCAAGCGCGGAGAAGTGGTGGGGATCATCGGCCGCAACGGCGCGGGCAAGAGCACGCTGCTGAAGATTCTGTCGCGCATCACCGAGCCCACCGAGGGCCGTGTAGATATCTGGGGCCGCGTAGGATCGCTGCTTGAAGTCGGAACCGGATTCCATCCCGAACTCACCGGCCGGGACAACATTTTCCTGAACGGCGCCATCCTGGGCATGAAGAAGACCGAGATCGCCCGCAAATTCGACGAGATCGTAGCCTTCGCCGAGGTGGAGAAGTTCATCGACACCCC
>JAICJP010000003.1 GCA_025928375.1 Candidatus Sulfotelmatobacter sp. | reverse complement strand
ATAGTAATAATTCGGCGCCTTGCAAAGAGAAGGTGACCGAAGGGAAATTACGGGAGTAACATGAGTTGTGCGGTCGCCAGCCCCGTTCTCAGCGGCAACTCATGAGCCAAAGCCCCTAATTTGTGTGGGGACATTCGCTATTGGTTGTCTGGTCGAGCGCAGCTCGACAGTTTCTGCACCGCAGATCGAAAGATTCGGAAAACCATTCGGAGAATCCCCTCGCATGAAATCGAAGCCTTTCTGTTGCCTACTTTTTTTCGCCCTGCTCGCCGCGCTCCCACTCTTCGCTCAAGAATCCACGGCGCCAGTAACCGGCCAGAGTCCGGACTCCACCTACACTCCGAAATTCAAAGGAGACCCTGCGCACTCTGACTCCGAAGCCGGGGCGCTCGCCTACATGCGCGTGGTCATCCGCGCCCAGAAACGGTTCAACAAGCAATACGGACACTACGCCACCACGCTCGCGGAGCTGGTCCACTCCGGTTCATTCACGAAGCGCATGGTCAATCCCGACCGCGGAGACTACACTGCGGGTTTCAAAGGCAAGAAGGACAGCTACATCCTGACTATGACTCCGAAAAACATGGACGCCCAGCACCGGTCCTTCTACGCCGACGAGGACGGAAAGATTCGCGGCGACGACAGCAAGCCCGCAGACGCCAACTCCCCGGTAGTGAAGTAGACCATGTAGGGACACCCCCGTGGAGGGACACCCCCGTGGGCTGTCCAGTCGGGTGCAAGCTCGACAGATTCTGCATATCGCGCCAGTCGGGCAGTAGAAGAGATGTGATGCGGCCCGAGATCTGAGCCAACAAAAAAGGCGCGCTTCTTAGCGCGCCCTCTCGTGAGCTAAATTGGTTACCGGTGCGCTCCACCGCCGTGGACTCCACCGGCTCCGCGAAACCCTCCGCCCTGGAATCCACCGCCCGTTCCGTGGCCTGCGCCAAAGCCGCCGGCGCGTGCTCCACGGAATCCGCCTGTAGCGCCGCCAGAACGGGTCACTGCATGATCGTGGAACCCGCGTCCGACGGCGACCGGCCGGTTGCTATTGAAGTGACGGTATCCGGCGAATCCCCCGTAATACGGCGCACGCCAGACCACCACCGGCGAGTAGAAGCCCCAGCCAAACGAGTTGTAAAAGAATCCACCTGCTGGAATGAACGTGAACCCATTGAACCAGGGATCCCAATACCAGCCAGCACCCCACCATCCCGGTGCAAAACCAGCATTGCCGTAGTATCTCTGAGCCGCATCCACGTTCGCTTCGGCCAGGTATTCCGAACGCAAGCTGCTCCAGCGATACAGGTCATTGTTCTGTGTGACTTCTTTCTTATCGAAGTCCTTCGCTTTCAGCTTCGGGCTGTTCAGCGCAAGCTCGTGGTTCTTCTTTACGGTGACCTTACGATCGTCTGCGTTGACCAACGCCTTGCCGTCGAACACTCGAACCTGCTGCTCGGTTGCATCGAAGTCATACAGGCCGGTTTTTAGAACCGTAGTGTCGGCTCCGGGCTGCGAGATGTGGATGTTGTTCTCTTTATAGATCTGATCTACTTCCAACATCGCTTCGCCTTGCCGCAACGCCACCTGCGTGTCGGTCAGATTGTTTGACACCATCTTCACTGCGCTGTTGCTGCCAACCCTGAGATACACCCCGGGTGTGAGCAGAATCTCCGCCTTTCCATTTCCGGTCTCGAGCACTTGCCCGTCCTGCAAATTCGCCGTTCCCACCTCATCGGAGGTCAGCGTCTGATTGCGAATCGAGGCCTGTCCTTCCACATAATTCAAGGTGCCCGGCATCGCCGTACGCTGTCTGCTGTCCGTGTCTGCTCCCCACGCGGGCAGAGACAGAAGCGCAGCCAGGAAACAGCTCGTGGCTGCCATTTTCCATCTTGCCAGCTTCATAACTTCTCCTTCCTTTTGCCTCTTTCACTACTTATTGGATGTTGAGTGGAAGCCTGGCGATCCAGAGCTAACCTATTGATATTAAGCAAGTTCCACTAGGCGACACTGTAAACAAATGTGATCGAAAGCGCGACTGCTGCCCAGGCGTTACGCCTCGCTCATAAAGGGCAATGAAGAGAAAGGCATGCGCGCCGGATGCTACTATCGCGCACCGGAGGCGAGTTCTGCTCATGCACAGTTCACAAAAAGTCGCCGTGATCACCGGCGCAGCGCAAGGCATCGGACGTCGCACAGCAGAGTTGTTCGCCCAGCAGGGCTACTCGCTCGCATTAGTGGACCTGAAGCCCATGGCTGCCACCGCCCAGGCGGCTCAGAACTCCGGAGCAGAGGTCCTGGAACTCACGGGCGACATTTCCAACGAGCAGAGCGTCTCGCAATTTGCAGCGAGTGTCACAGATCGTTGGGGACGTGCCGACGTGCTCGTCAACAACGCAGGCATCAGTTTCATCTCGCCCGCGGAAAACGTTTCGGCGGCCGACTTCCGCCGCGTTCTGGAAGTAAACCTGGTCGCCCCTTTCCTCCTGGCGAAAGCGTTCGGCGCGATGATGCTTTCACAGAAAAGCGGCAGCATCGTGAATGTCGCGTCCGTCGCTGGGTTGCTCGGCATCGCCGATCGTAGTGCCTACAACGCTTCCAAGCACGGCCTGATTGGCCTCACACGTACGCTCGCGTCAGAGTGGGGAGGCCGCGGGGTACGCGTCAACGCCGTGTGCCCGGGATGGGTCAAAACAGAAATGGATGCCGCCGATCAGGCCGGCGGCGGATACAGCGACGCCGACATCACCAACCGCGTCCCCATGGCCCGCTTCGCTTCGCCGGACGACATTGCCAAAGCTATCGCATTTCTCGCCGACCACCGCCTGAGCGGCTACGTCAACGGCCATACCTTGTCGGTGGATGGCGGCTGGTCCGGCGACGGCAGCTGGGACAGCCTGCGCCTGCGGCATCGGTAGCCTGAATCACTGCGCACTCAAGAGGACAGTTGGGTTGAGTTGCAGCGGACGATCGAGAGGAGGCTATTCCTTCACGATCCCTCTCACAAAACACGCCTGGTCCCGCGCTCCCCACGTGTACTTGTATTTTTCCCTGCCTTGCAGAAAATCGAATACCTGGTGCCCACTCTCGATTGCCCGCTGCACTGCATGTCCAATTGTGATCGCTCCCACACTCTTTCGCGCGTATTCCAGATCGAAGCCGCTCAGATACGAATAGACTGCATCGCGAACGCGAAAACCGTAAATCACTGCGATCAACCTTCGCGCCATGCGGATGCCGTAGAACATCAGCATCCCTGCCTTTAGAAATTGTCGCGCCACCATGCGATGAAAGCTGCGATCCCGGGCTGTGCTCAGCGCCCCGCGACAGCTCTCCTCCCGCCAGCGCTGCTGGTGCAAACGCTCCAGCGCATCCGAGAAGTCATCCAGAGTTGCAGCGCTCGCCTCCTCGAAGGAGTACGGATGAACTCCCTGCAGCTTGCGCGCATAACTTTGCGATCTCCTCAGCATCACCGACCCGTGCCCCAGATGATGAAGGTCAATGGCCACGCACGGCACCTGCTCACCTTCTTCGACGCGCCATGCATCATGCTCGACAATGTCATCCAACAAAGGCGACCCGCGACGAAGCCTCTGGAAGCTGCACACATCCCAACAGTCGCTTCGCTTGCCTATCTCCGCCATGAGCGCATTGCCGCACGCCCCGCGCCATGCAGGATGGAAAAGCACGTCGAGATAATCGGAATTCCCGGTGCCCAGGAGAAAGAGCCGCCGCGTCGGATCCACCGCAGACCGGAAGATCTGAAGCGGCGCCAATCCCACTAACCGGGCCCCGTCCCAGAGGGCAAAGGAAAACAACTGCCCTTCGCCATAATGCTTCCACCAGGGCAGCAGCCAATCAGGAGATTGAAACGGCGTGGCATCGGGAAGCCACGACCACAGTTCCCGCCAATCCTCTTCCAGTTCCTCCAGCCGCAGCGAACAGCCAACTAATTCGCAGTCGATGGACGGGGCTCGCGTAGCCGCGGACCCATTGGTCCGCTCCGGAGCCGCGGTCCCTGTCTGCAAGTTCAGGCCGCCTGCGGCAACCGGCACGCGCCCTCCAGAATCCCGCGATAAGTAGCGATATAGTTTTCGACCATGCGATCCGGCGAGAACCGCTGCAGCGCCACCGTTCGGCACTTTTCAGAATCGAGAGACTGGCACGCCCGTATCGCATCTGGGAGATCATCAGCATCTCGCACGAGAAATCCCGTTTCCCCATCCTGCACAACTTCTGGCAGAGCCCCGTTCGCGAAAGCCACCACCGGCGTGCCGCAGGCCAGCGCTTCCCGGGCAACCAGCGAGCTGGTTTCTGGGGCAAGACTAGGCACCACGAGACAACTCGCGGCGGAGAGCAGACGACACTTTCCCCGCATTGCCACTGGGCCGATGTATCTTCGCTGAGAGTCGAGTTCCGGCACAATTTCTTCCGCAAAGTAGGCCTGATGTTCACGAAACGGATAGACCGTGCCAGCGAGCAGCATGGGCGTGTGCGCCCGCCTACACGCTCCCAATGCGAGGTGGAATCCCTTCTCCGGACAGATTCTGCCCAATGCCGCCGCGAAGTCGCCTTTGCGGATGCCTCGCTGGCGGAACAAAGCGGAGGAGACGCCATTCTCGAGTGCCGGCAGCATCGGCAAGGTCTTTGGAAAGGTCTCAGCCTGGGAACGGGAAACACAATGGAAAAACGTGTTGGGCCTGGTGGCCGTGAGCGCGTTTGGCTTGTACCAGTGCAGCGGGAGGTGCAGGGTCACTAGTACCGGCACATCCTCCGCGGGAAGATAGTCGGCGAAATCCACTCCGTGCAGGTGCAAGACGTCCACCGGATACCGGCGCAAGGCTTCTGCAATTGCCTTTCGGATCGAGTCGTGCGCCAGGCGCCAACCTCTATCGGACACGCGCCCGTCCACCGCCACGGTCGGAATCAGCGTTCCGGAAATTCTTGATTCCGGCCGAGCGATCACGAGCGAGTTGTACCCGCGGCGCACCAGGCCTTTATCAATTTGGAGAAGAATTTGCTCCGCGCCGCCAACCGATTCCGGGCCAACCCCCGCAAGCCAGAACGCTACACTCAGCACCGTGAAACTCACTCTGTCATGGATGAAGAATTTCGCCCAAAGTTTGCGATGCCATTTTTCGCCAGGTTGCACCGTCGGTTCCCCAGTTGAAATTCTCATACCAAAGCTTGCCCTCATGGGGTGGACGCGTGAAATCATATTGCGGAGCCATTCGAAACGTCTCCACTTCCGGCTGAACAAAGGGTTGCAAAGTTCTTTCCTGAGTCGTAAAGCCTTTGATCATGCGGATTTTAAGTTCCCGCTCACCTGCGTTCAGCCGATACGCGTATTGCGTTTGCTGCGCACGGGGCAGAAAAGTGTAAATCTCCATTCCGGCACGTCCTGCGTGATATCCCGCGAACTCGCATAAGCAAAAAGAAGCGGCGCGGCGCGCCATCTGGCAAGCAAACGCAACCGAATCATGATCGGGATGACCGCCCTCATAGGCCTGCGTCAGCACGACCTCCGGCTGGAACTGCCGCACTACTGCCAGTACTCTCTCTGTTACTTCCTTCAGCTGGAATGAAAGCTGTTGATCCGTGAATTGCAGATTCGTGATCGCGTCCTCACGAATGCCGGCCTGGGCGAGGGCCTGAACGGTCTCTTTCCGGCGCGCCTCCGCATATTCTTCTCGGGTTGTAAACCCGGCGGCAAGGGCATCACCGGCATTCAGCGGTGAGCCGTCAGTCACATGAATAATTTTGATGTTGGGCCTGCGGCGCAGCAGGGCACCGGCGCCGATGGTTTCGTCATCCGGGTGAGCCGCAATCAGCAGAGTGCTGGGGTTATTTGCTTGCTCCCTGGGCGAGAGAAAAAAACATTCCAGTTCTTCCCTGCACCGATCGTGAGCGGCCTTCATTGCGGATGGCTTCAAGCCTAGCTGTGAGGTGGGCCCGAGTCCATCCGGTACACGCTGTAACTCTGGCGCGAGGAAAAAAAACAGATGCTGCCCCAAAATCGGCTTCTGATTCTTTACTGCTCATCGCCGGCAGCAATCACCGTTAACTGCACCGTCTTGCGATCGGCTTCACTCAGCTGCAAGGCCTGTCCCTGGTCCTCGCAGCTCTTCAGAAATTCCGGATTGTAGTAGGCTTGCCCATCCACACTCTCCCAGGCGAAAAGCGTGTAAGTCCCGCCGCGGATTCCCCGCAAGCTGAAGTGGCCATTCTGGTCGCTTACAGTCTGGCGATATTGATCCATGCGCCCGCGCATCCGCGACTCCGGGACCGCAACGACCACCGCGTTCGCCACCGGCTGGCCTTTGGAGTCGCCCGCGACTCCCTCCACGACAGCGCCGTTCGCGCTAGCCACCAGGTCGAGAAAAACCGTCCCGCCACTCACGGCGATTCCCGATTCACCTACATCGCGCGTCCCCGAGAGAACTGTTTTCAAAAACCAGTCTTCATTGGCGCCGCTGCCGTTCCCCAGAATCTGCACGTAGTAGTTTCCCGGAGGCACATCACTCCATACGAACTCTCCACCGGCTGCCACATGCGCTAGATTCGAGAAACTGGCGCCCGGAATTGCGACCTCGTCATCTTGTCCGTCTACCGGCTGCAGTACCAGATAAACCTGGTCCGGATCAAATCGTTTTCCCGAACTCTCGAGGCGCAAGCGTCCCCGCACGGTCGCTCCGGGCTGGGGTGAAAGCCGCAACCCTTCGACATTGCTCGAACCCACTTCCAGAGTTTGCCGCGCGATCATGGGCACGGCGGATCCCTCGACGCTAGCCAAAAGCAGGTAACTGCCCGGAGAAACATCGCGAATGACGAAGCTACCGTCCTTGTGCATCTCGGTCCCGCTGGTTACCAGCCGGAAATCGCGCGACTGCAGCATGATCGTCGCCGTGGTTCGTGGCGGAAGGTTGACCACCTGTCCGCGAATGCTCAAGCTCGGACCAGGCGTCAAAGAGAAGTTGGCGGGAAACTCATCGCCAGCATGCAATTGAATGGGCATGGCCTGGCTCCGGTCCGGTGTCCCGGGATAGTAAGTCGCCTGATATGCGGCCGCCGGCGCGTTATCCCCCGCGCCCGAATTTTTTCCCTCGCCAGCTGCCCCAGCGGACTCGATCAGGTTTTTGAAATCGGGAGGAGGATTCACCGAAACGACGACGCTTCCGGCGGGCAGATTCGCAATCCGGTACTCGCCCAAATCATTTGTGCGCTCCGATCCGACCTGCTCCCAGTGTTTGTGCCCGGTCACGAAAGTCTGACGCAGTGCGCTGACCTCAGCCCCGGCCAGCGGGTCCCCGTCTTCGTCGGTGACTCGTCCCCGTAGCACTGCCGCAGCCTGCAAGCGGATCTGCAGATCCTTAACGTCCTCGCCCGGTCGGAGGGTGAGGACTCGCCCTTCCGACCTGCCGTGATGCTTATCGATGTCCAGAAACCCTGTGCGCTCCGCAAATAAGCGGTAACGCCCGGGCAGGATGTTCTCGATGCGAAAGGCACCGTCCGGCCCAGTCGTCCCGGTGTAGTCGCCACCTTGTTTTTGATTCTCAGCAATCAATTCGACCAGAACCTTCTTCACGGGTTCCCCGCTGGGATCCTTGGTAACGATCCCTTCGATTGCGGCTTTCTGGGACGTTGGCACGACCCCGAACTGCTGCGCGAGGGCACAACTACCCAGCACAGCCATACAAAAGAATCGGGAGACCAGGTTCATTGGGGAACGTCGCGAGAGTCTGCAAGCGGCATACAAGAGGAGTCTACTGGCGCCAATCAATTTTATCGAGACTGAGGCGCCCATGTCCTGTGGTTCCGTTGACAGGCGGAAATCCAGCAGACATAATCCGAATGCCCCCAGAAAGCAGGCTGAGCGTTGTCATTGGTGGACGGTAGTGTCCCTGGGGTTCAGTATTTGTGCCCAATGTTCAAATTTACAGAGCATCCGCCGGAAGTTGCAACGCAGATTGGCGAGCCGACTCAGGTAAGTGCAATCCCAATTCTCCGGCGCTACTATGTGACGGCAGCCGCACTAATTCTGCTCAGTGCCCTGCCGACGCTCCTGCTTTACCCGCAGCTGCCCAGTGTGGTTCCGCTCCAGGGTGACAGCAACGCTTTCGGCCCCAAATGGTCTCTGTTCCTATACACACCCGGGCTGATGATGGGGATCCTACTGATGTTTATTGCAGTTCCTCGCATCCCGGTCAGGCGCTTGCAGATGAACTCGTCGCAGCCCTCTTATCTGTACGTCATGATCGTCATCGTCACACTTCTCTCGTATTCACAAATACTGGTCTTGCTTTCGGGTCTGGGCTGGAATGTGAATGAAACATGGGGCCTGGCGGGAGGCGCCTCCCTATTGATCGTGCTAATCGGCAATGCGGTGTGCAGGATGCGCCGCAGCCTGAAAACGGTAAGAACCACGTAGGGACGACCCCTTGGGCCGCCCGGCCCCAGAAAGCCTCAGCTTTGGCGAGAACTCTGTTCTATTCAACTGTCCTTGCGATAGAGCAGATTGCGCATCGCTTCCCGGCGAGCAGCATTGGCTCCTTTGTCGCCCTTCCATCCGTGGCCCGCG
This sequence comes from Candidatus Sulfotelmatobacter sp., assembly GCA_025928375.1. GTDB lineage: Bacteria > Acidobacteriota > Terriglobia > Terriglobales > Acidobacteriaceae > Sulfotelmatobacter. The sequence continues at coordinate 33,755 of JAICJP010000003.1, read as the reverse complement.
TTGCCGCCAGCATTAGCAGCCTCTTCTTCGCTGCACTCCGGACAGCGATTCGCAAACCCGGGTTTCCCCGGCTTCAGTTCGAATTCTTCCCCACAGACCGCGCACGTTTTGATCGGAAATGCCATAACAAAATCATCATAATCGAGGCCGCCCGTGCGCTTCTACCCTGGCTTGCCGCAAACGGAGACCGTAGAGCGGGCCTTGACCACGTTACAAGATGAGACCGGCGGCGGCTTCAGTTCCGGTCGCTGAAAATGCCTAATTTAGAAAATACTGCCGGTACAAAGTGTCTCTCTGCGCAGGACGGAACCCGGCATCGCGAATGATGCGCCGCAACTCTTCTTCCGTCGTGCAATTCGTCACGCCCGCGGCACGCACCACATTTTCTTCCAACATCACCGACCCAACGTCATTCCCGCCAAACCGCAACCCCATCTGGCAGACTTTCAATCCCTGCGTGACCCAACTGGATTGCACGTTAAGAAAGTTGGAAAGATAAATCCGCGAGATCGCCAACACTTTCAAATACTCCACGGCGGTCGCTTCATCCCAATGCCGTCCGCCAAGCGCCGTGTTTGCCGGCTGAAAACTCCAGGGGATGAAGGCGGTAAAGCCACCCGTTTCTTCCTGCAGCTCATAAAGTTTTTGAAAATGATTGATGCGATGCTCGTACTTTTCTCCCACGCCGAACATCATAGTCGCGGTGGTGCGCATTCCGATCTGATGCGCCGTGCGATGCACGTTGATCCAGTCTTCGGTCAGGCACTTCAGCCGCGCGATCTTGTACCGCACTTCGTCATCCAAGATTTCGGCGCCGCCACCCGGGATCGAATCCAGCCCCGCATCCCGCAATCGCAAAATGGTGTCACGAATGCTGAGTGCGCTGTACTCAGCGATCGCGATGATCTCCGAGGCCGAGTAGCAATGCAGATGAATCCTGGGGAACCGTTCCTTGATCCCGCGCAGCATCTTCTCGTGCCAGTCGATCTTCAGGTCCGGATGCAGACCGCCCTGCATCAGCACGCCAGTGCCGCCGAGTTCCACCGTCTCGCCGATCTTCTCGTAGATGGTGTCGAAATCGAGAATGTATCCTTCCTTGGCTGCTGGCCCTTTTAGCGGGCGGTAAAAGGCGCAGAAAGTGCAATACTCCGTGCAGAAGTTGGTGTAATTGATGTTGCGGTCAATGATGTAGGTGACGACGCCCTCGGGATGCAGCTTGCGGCGCACCGCATCGGCTTCCATGCCGATCCCAATCAGGTCGTCGGACTCAAACATCTCCAGCGCTTGCTGTTTTGTTAAGGGCATGGGATCGAATTCCACAGAACTATATATCTTAGCGGAAGCGAGGGAACTCTCAAAGGCGTGATGGGCCTGGAGTGCGCCCCTCAAGCACCTGCGCGGTAGGATACGAGCTGCACTCGGGAACGCCCTGCCATGGTTTTCCCGTAATCCAAAAGTTAGGTCCTTTGTGTTAAGGCGGCAGCCCTACTACGTTACCTGACATCTAACCTTGCACTCACGAAAAATTACGGTCTCCCCTGTTGTAGACCCCCGAGAGGTACTCATGACGCGCGCTGTAGATAGCTCTTCAATGGCCCCACGGGTCAGCCCGTGGAGGTGTGCCGCCCTTGTCGTTACCGCCGCTTTACTTTCGTTCGCTGCCCCAACTGCCTGGTCGCAGGCCACCTCTGGCACCCTGACCGGTCAAGTAACCGATCCGACCGGCGCCGTGATTCCGAACGCCACGGTAAAGATCACCGACACTCAACATAATTCTTCAGTTACCACTAACACCAATGCAGAGGGCCTGTTCACGCGCACCCAACTCGCGAACGGCACGTATAACGTCATCGTTTCTGCGACCGGATTCCAGCCCACTCAACAGAACAACATCGTGGTGGATGTAGACCGGGAGACGCGAATCAATGTCCAGATGCAATTGGGCGAAGCCTCGCAGACGGTTCAAGTCGTTGCCGATCAGGCCCCGGTTCTGGTCACGGATCGCGCCGAAATCAGCACCACGGTGACTTCCCGCGAGCTGACCGACATCCCAACCATCAGCCAGAATGTTACGCAATTGGAGCTGCTCGCACCCGGCACCGTACGCAACACGTATGACATTGCCGGTACGGAGAACCCCCAGGGCGGGCAGGCCAATAACACCAATGGTTTGTTGTTCGGGTTCACCAACCGTCAGATCGATGGCGCTGATGATATGGACGCCGTCCTGGGCATTCAGGTAGTGAATCCTCCACCCGACTCCCTCGACCAGATGAAGGTTACGACGAGCAACTACGACGCCGAGTTCGGACGCTCTGGGGGCTCTTTTGTCTCCTACACAACGAAGTCGGGAAGCAATGATTTCCACGGCGACTTGTTTGAGGTCCTGCGCAATAACTTCTTCAATGCGCGGGATCCCTACACCGAAAGCATTCGCCAGCAGCCCTTGCGCTTCAACCAGTTTGGAGGTTCGGTGGGCGGGCGCGTCATCCGCGATAAGTTATTCTTTTTCGGAACCTACCAGGGACAACGAGAACGCCTGGGCGGCGGCTTCCAGGAATTTGTACCGACGGCTGCCGAACGTACCGGCGATCTGACCGCACTGGGTGGCCCGGTTCTTCCGGCCGGCGCCATCAGCCCAGTAGCCTCCAAACTCCTCGCGGGCATCCCGCTGCCCAATATTGGCAGCAACACTTACCTTGGCACGGGCAGTGTGAAATTCAACTCGGACCAGTACGATGCCCGTGTCGACTGGAACCTGAATCCCAACAATCGTTTGTTCGTTCGCTACGACCTGTTCCGCGACACCATTGACTCGCCGGCGATCTTCGGGCTTCTTGGCGGACCCGGCTTCTCCAACCTTTACGGGCCCGGCAACTCTCACGGACAAAATCATAACGGCGCGGTGAATTGGAACCACGTCTTTGGCCCTTCATGGCTGCTCAACCTCCGCTACAGCTATTTCCGCTACCAGATCGATAATCTGCCGGTGGACTACGGGACGAATACCGCCACCACGGTTGGCATTCCCGGGATTAACCTCGGAACTGCCAATACCAGCGGCCTCTCGAATTTCATCTTCAACGGCAGCGCTCTGAGCGGTACCACGGTTGCTGGGTTCCCCTCCAGCAGTTTTCAGTTCGGCACTACGGTCAATACCAATGCGCCGCTTCACGAACTGGAGCAACTACACCAACTCTCGCCCGTTCTTACAAAAGAACTCGGCAAGCACGAGATCAAGTTTGGCGGTGATTACCGCTGGGTCGTGAACTATCGGTCCAGCAGCGATTTCAGCCAACGCGGTGTGTTCGGGTTTAACTCCGGCGTCGCGACTCCGTATGGCACGACCAGCGACGCATTTGAATCTTTCCTGCTCGGCATCCCCAGCACCTTCCAGCGTTTCCAGTTTCTGGGCATTCCCAAGGAATATGAACAGGATGTATTCGCGTTCGTGCAAGACCGCTGGCGGGTTACTCCCAAGCTGACGCTCTCGCTCGGCTTGCGCTGGGAACTGTATACCGCCCCCTACGCGCACCGCGGCGATGGCGCCAACTTCAATCTGCAAACGGGAATGCTAATGGTGGCAGGTTTGGGCGGCGTGGACCGATATACCAACATCAACACCCGCAAAGACAACTTCGCGCCCCGCATCGGCATTGCCTACCAACTGACACCGAAAACCGTGGTGCGGGCGGGATACGGCCGCAGTTACTTCCCCAACTTCTTCAGCATCCAGATCAGCCACAATTATCCGGTCGATTATGCGCAGTCACTCACGGCCTCGACTGGCACTGCTTTGCCCTTCACTTTGTCGCAGGGACCGCCGTTGCCGACTCCACCTGCCGTTCCTGCCAATGGTTTGCTTCCGCTTCCCACGGATGTTAGCGCAACCGGGGTCCCTCTGAACCGCAAGAACGCCTACGTAGAGATGTACAATGTCGCGATTCAGCACGAGTTAGGAAAGAACTTCAGCTTGCAAGTAGCGTACGTGGGGAACCAGGCAAGGCATCTGTATGACTTTTATAATGCCAATGCGCCCATTCCAGGCCCTGGATTGTCCAATAACAACCGCCCGTATTTCTCGACCTTTGGCTACACCCAGGACATCACCGCTTTCGCCAACGATCTCAGTTCGAACTACAACAGCCTGCAGATCTCGGCGGAGAAGCGCATGTCGGCCTGGTATTCTCTAACCGGCCAATACACGTATTCGCGCAATAACAATTACGGCGACAATTCGCGCGAGTTCAACCCTTACAACCTCCGCGCCGACTACGGGCCATCGGGATGGGATCGCACCCATGCCTTCTCTCTAGGCCACGTACTCCAGATTCCCGTCGGGCCCGGACGCAAATTCTTCACTAATATGAACCGGCCCGAACGTCTCATCCTGGGTGGATGGCAGTTCACTGGCATGACCACCGCGTACAGCGGACGTTCATTCACTCCAATCTATGGCACCACTACTTCGCTCAATTCCAATTTCCCGTTGAAAGCTTTCGAGACCGGGAATCCGCATGCCAATATCCCACAGGGAGCGGGTTTCAATCCTGGTGCCTATGTTCCGATCGCAACTGTGCTAAGCGATCCAACGTATGCCTTCCGGGAGGGAAACGCCGGGCGAAATTCCCTGCGCGGCCCGGGATTTTTTGAAGCGGACTGGTCGTTGGGCAAGACTTTCCAGATCACGGAACGCCAGGCACTGGCGTTCGCCTGGCAGAACTTCAATGCCCTGAACAACGTCAACCGTGGCCTGCCCGTGAACGACCTGACAAGCAGTAACGTAGGAGCATTCACCAGCCTAGAGACCTTTGCGGTCCCGAGGACGATGCAGTTCAGCCTGCGGTATACCTTCTAGCCCGAAGTGAAGGTGCCCACTTCAACTTCGCGCTTTGCGACGTTGAAGTGGGCATTTTTTTCGCGACGATCAGAAGATTTCAAGCCCGGAACGTGTAAGAACCCAGGCGGTTGTTCGTCCGAGTCGTATCAGGCCCAATACGGTCAAGATTGCTGCGCGTTCGGCTGCCCTAATTCCAACCTGGTCTGGAACCGTTTCGCCTTCGGGGTGGAATAGAAAAGTTCGGACATCTACCGTCTGGAAACATTGAACGAGTACGGAGGCGGCCCTAGCGTGCCCAAAGGAACATCCAGGTCCTGGCGGGTGGTCAGCATTTTGACGTGCAGGTAGGGTGCTGCTGCGCCGCCGGCCTCGAGATTCTCGTAGATGGCAAGAAATGTGTCAGGCCGTATTGGATCACAGCCCCTGACCGGGAAAACCGCCCGGAGGCGGAACTGATGATCTTTGTGAAGCAGGTCGCGGAGCGTTTGCTGCACAGGAAACGATGTCGGCGTGTTTTCCGCAACTACGATGTAGCGGACGCCATCGGCTGCCAGCACATTGCGGATGCCATCGAAGCCATGCACTAGCTCCTCACTTCCTTCGTCTTTGATGAGCATGGTTACATAGAGCGCTTTACGCAAGACACCAATGCGGCGGCTGGGATCCGATGCCCGCACAAAAAAAATGAAGTTACCCGGCAGCGGTCCGTCAAAAAGGACGTAACCTGATTTTGCCATGCTCACCAGGCGGCGCGCCGCAGAGCCATAGCCGGTTACACTCGGGCGCTCATACGATAGCGCCCACAGCACCTGGGCGCTCAGCAACACAATCGCGGCGGCCGTCTGAAGGGTTCGAGGGACTTTCCGCCCCAGCGACACAGTAAACGGCACCGCTGCGAGCCAAGCCCACGCCGGCAGCCAGTAGATAATGAATCTGGGCGCCTGGAATCCGATCGGCGTCAGGGTGACATAACAACCTAAGATCCAAGCCATGGCGAAGGCCAGCTTTTCCCATTCCTTGCGGGCGCAATACGTCACGATGCCCAGCACACTGAGTGCCAGTACTACCCATGTGATCTGTCCCGGTAAAGCGCGCCAATAAAAAGTCGCCCGCTGCAGCAGCGTGATCGGATGAGTAGCTTCCACGCTCTTGGCCAAGGCCGCGCCGTGGAAATGCGACAGCGCCAGATAATATGGACTCAGCACCACTCCGCAGACGGCCGCCACATACCAGGTGGTCTTCTGCAGGAATATTTGCGTCATCCGCTTCGTCAGGACGGCCGCCAGGACACACACCGGAATCAGAAACGCCACCGTCTGCTTGGTCAATAATGCGGCGCAAGCAAAGAAAGCGAAGCGGTAAATGTCCGCCTTTCGTTCTTCCTTCAGGTAACGAATCCAGAAATAGATCGCTCCTATCGCCAACGAGAGCGCCGGAATCTCGAGCATTACAACTTTTTCGAACAGGAGAGTAAGGGGAAAAAACGCGAACAGAAGAGAGGCGATGATTGCCGCCAGCCGATTCTCTACGTACTCCACCAGCCGGAACAGAAAGTAGATCCCCAGCAGCGCGAACATGAGGATGGTTGCGCGAGCGACCGCCACCGTGGAACCAAAAAGCAAGAATGCCAGTCCTTCGAACATGTGGAAGATGGGTGGCCAGTGCAACACGCCGAGCGCCGGATACTGAGCGTAGTAGCGGAAGGTGTACTGCAGCGGATGACGCAGCGGCAGGTCGCGCAGGAAGTCAGCGAAGTACAGGCCCGTGCTGGCGTGAATGGTTTCATCCGTATTGAAATTAAATTCCCCGTTGTGAATTCCGCGAGTGATCACAAAGGCGCATGCGGCAAGTACCACCGCAACGAGCAACAGACTCCGATATCTTCCTCGAAGAAGTTGCCTCAAGGCTATAAGGGTGGGGACCGTAGAAGGGACGTCTGACATAGATCGGAACTACTTGGAACGCTTGCGTTCACCTTATGCATGCCTTGGCGATTGTGAAATCCGGCAAAGCATGTAGATCATGTAGATTTAGAGGCGCTTTTCACAGGCATCTTTGACCCGACTATAGCAGGTGTTGGCGCTTGAGTTTGCGCTGCTTGCGGCTTTCGCGTTTGCTTTTGTGCCTCTTGATGCGATTGAATCCACGCGGAGTCCACTTCACTTCAACAAATCGGTTGGATCAGTTATTGCCAGTGGTTTTGTCGATCTTGCTGGCCATCTTGACGCCGCTGAGGCCATCGGCGTACTTGGCGATTCCGCGGTAGAGGGACTCTGCGATGCGTTGCCGGTACTCGCTGGTCTTCAGACGGTGTTCGTCAGAGGGGTTTGAGACAAAGGAGATTTCCGCCAGGATCGAGGGCATATTCGCGCCTATCAAGACGATGAATGGCGCTTTCTTTACTCCGCGATTGCGGATCGACGGACTCTTGGTAGCCAGTCCGCTGTGCAGCGAAGCCTGTATGTCCGCTGCAAATTCGCGCGACTCTTCAATCTTTTCTTTGAGCGCAATCTTCTTCACCAGATCCTGCAGTTCGTAGATCGATTTTTCCGAAACCGCATTCTCACGAGCCGCGACTTCCAGTGCCTCCGGCGAGGATGTGAAGTTCAGATAATAAGTTTCAACCCCGCGCGCGTTCGGATCATGACTGGAGTTGGCGTGAATCGAGATGAATAAATCCGCGCGCTGCTGGTTAGCGATCGCGGTACGGGTTTCCAGGGGGATGAAGGTGTCGTCCTTGCGGGTGTAGACCACCTCGGCGCCCAGTCGCGCTTCCAGTAGCTTACCCAGGCGACGTCCCACTTCCAAGACGAGGTCCTTCTCTCGCAGGCCGTTCGGGCCGATGGTTCCCGTGTCGTGACCTCCGTGGCCGGGATCGATCACGATTTTGCCGATCTTTAGGCCCAACGCGCGGATCAGGGAGCGGTCACCGCCCGCCGTAGGTTTGGCTTCGCGGGCATCGAAATCTCTGGCCTTGCGATTCGAAGCTGCGCGCGAGGACTTGGTGCGGGCCACAAGTGGACTGTGCTTCTCCGCCGTTGCGGTCGTGTCGTCCTCGTCATCATTGTCTACGATCACTTTGGTCGGCGCTGGGGTCTCGGCCTTGGTGTTGACCTTGCGCGGCAGATCGGGCAGTCCGCTCTTGCCGGCAACGTCTTTCGGGTGAATTGTGGCTTCGTCATTCACATCCTGGGTGGTGACGGGTGCCTTCCCGGCGGCTGCGCGCAAGTCTTCCTTGAGGTCATCAGCCGTTCTGTCCGCCAATTTGCTCGGGTCGGAATTCGCCCCGGCGGTTGCCGTGTCGGCGCGGTCGCTATCAGTTTTCGACGAACCCGCTCTGGGGGGCGCCTCGACGTCCGCCGTCATGGCGGCAGCCTCTTTCATCTCCGCGTCTCGGGAATGCTTCCGGCGGGCGCTCTGACTCTTTTTCCCATGAATGTCAATGATCAGCCGGTACGGTTCCGGCAGCAGAAAAGCATCATAGTCGGACAAGTCATCGACTTCGAGTACGACCCGCGTGCGCCCCGGCTTGAACTGAGCCACCCGAATCTTCTTGAGAAAACCATCGTCCACATCGAAACTCTTGCCCACCAAAGTGGAGGCCAGTTTCGTGTCGCGTAGGTCAAAGAAGATTCGGTCCGGATGCGAGATGCGTTGCGATCCGAACTTGATGTTGGTTTCAACATCAATCGCCACCCGCGTGTAGTCCGGGGTAGACCAGTGGCGAATCGCAGTCACGCGCGCAACGCGTTGTGCGTGCGATTCGGAAGCATGGCCTGAGACCCCAGGCAATAAACTCGCGTCACCCCGCGAGTTGTCTTCCGTAGGTTTCACACCGGGGTCAGTTTCATCCCGCGCCGCAGATTCTTCGTCAGCGGACTGTTTCTTCGGGTCGGCCTTTTTTGCGCCTTTAGCCTGGCGATCGATTTCGGCAACCGCCTCCTCGGCATCTTCGGCGAGGCGGTTGCGCGGATAACGTTTCAGGAAATCCTGGAATACTGCACGAGCCTGCTCGGGATCGTTCAGGTCATCCTTGTAGATTTCGCCTATAGTGAACAGCGCGTCGCAGCGGTACTTACTGCCGGGATATTCGCGGCGGAGGAATTTGTACTGGGCGATGGCTTTCTTGAGGATGGAGTTGTCATCAAAGCGGCGGCCCATTTCCACCAGCGTCTCGGCTACGGCTACCGCGCTGGGATCCGCTTTAGCGGAAGTGGGCGCTCCATAGTAGATGTTGCGATAAGCGTTGATAACGCGCTGGTAGTCGCGGCGGTTGCGCTCTCCGGGAGGACGTCCATTCAGCGCCTCGCGCATACGGTCGGCCGCGGCATAGTGGTCGCGGGCCCAGGCTTCAGAATGCCCGTGCCGCGTGCGGGCGTGCGCCGGCACCAAGGGGACAGCCATCAACAGAAGCAACGCCCCACAGCGCAAGCCACGCTGGCTTAGTGTTTTGTTCAAAGTCGCCGGTCCGTTACTGTCCTGATCCGTCGTTGCAGTTGAACTGCCGTGATACCTGAGAGACTCTTAAACAGATGCTTAGATTCTAGTCCGTGTTGCTGATGTACAGAACCCCGCGCGCATCTCGTTGCACCCGCACGGGTTCCCGTGATCCGCCCGATGGGGTCAGATCAAATCTCCCGTTGTACAGGTTGGTGATCTTGCGGACGTAATTCTGGGTTTCGGCAAAATGCGGTATGCCTGCACTTCGAGCCACGGCGCCTTCTCCGGCGTTGTAAGCCGCGAGCGTCAGATTTACGTCGCCGCCGTAGTTTTGCAGCAAATACTTCAAGTGCCGTACCCCGGCATCGACGTTCTGCTGAGGATCAAAGGGATTCTTTACGTTCAAGCTGCGTGCCGTCTTGGGCATGAGCTGCATCAGTCCCATCGCTCCCTTATTCGAGACCGCGTTGGCGTTGAAGTTTGACTCCACTTTGATGACTGCCCGCACCAGATTCGCATCCACATTGTGGCGGGCGGCAGCCATCACCACCGCGTTATCGATCTCGTCCGGCGAGGCCTGATGACCACGAGCATTGGCGGCCATGATCTTCGCGTTGGCCGATGAAGCCGAGTCGTGACCAAAATACTGAGTGACTTCTTTCGCGGCCGAACGCGCGGCCAGCATCGAGGGCGCACCTGCCGAAGGCACCGGTTTCCAGCGGCTCTCTTTGCTGCTCCAGAAGACCAGTGAAGAGCGCTTGGACTGCGGAGCCGGTGTGACCCGCGGCTTCGCTGGAGCGTCCTCGTCTACATAGATCTTGCGGCCATGCTCTTCGGTGGCGGTGATCCCATGGCCGGAGCTGTCTGCCTCAGCGGCCCAGGCGTTGGGAAGTGGCAAGGAGGTCGCGATTGTCGTTCCGACCGTCAGCATCAGTGCGAGTTGCAGGCGCTTTCGCATATCCGGGCGTCTCTCCAAATACTTCGACCTTTTCTGGAAGGCTCTGGACATACCAAGCCCTCCCGAGTTCTACCCGGAACCTGACGGAGAATTGAACAGCCAGAGTAGGACGATTATAGGCGGGGGTGAAAGGCGGGACAATCTCTCCGAAGGGTGTAGAACCAGCGGAGTAATGCAAGGCAAGTAATTGAAAGGCAAGTGGATCAGGCCATTCGATGGACGGAGGCGCGAATGTCGGAAGTAACCACCGTGTGGTTACTTCAATAGAATGCATGAGGGTGATGATGAAGAACGCTACTGCGTCACCTTGTTCTTCGTAAGGGAATCCACCATTTGCTTGGCCTCGCCCAGGCTGCCGCCGTAGAGCTTGCGCGCGGCGTACACGGCGGTGATGTTCTGGCCGCGGTCGGCCAGTTCGCCGAGTTGCTTCTGTTGGTCTTCACGGCTCAGCGACTTCATTTGCGTGAAGTCGTGCTTCACCGAAACTGTCTCAGCAATGATCGTATAGGGACGCAGAAGGTCGAGGAACTTGCCAGCGCGAGGCACCACGTCCCAATGAATGCGAAGCAACGTGGGCGCGGTCAGTGTGGCGGGATAGTCCCGATAAAGAGTAGAACTGGTGCCATACCAGTGCTTTTGCATGGGCGCCGATTCACCGCGCTCAGCTTGTAACGCGTCGGAGAGAGGCGCGGTATCGCCGGACAACTGAAGTTCAACATGATGTAAAAATTGGGTTTGTGTGCCGCGGCTTGCCGGATCGGGGGTTTCGATCCGCTCTTTGATCAGGCGCGCTGATGCGATCTCCCCGAGCGACAGGAATACGACCGAAGGATCATCCGGGGATAACTCGTAGTTCAGATAAGAACGATAATGCACGTAAATTCCTGTTTCGTTCATTCTAACGAGCCAATTCGAGGGGTGGAAGCGGGCCGTCACGAACCTGAGACTCAGAAGCAGGAAAAGTAGTAGAAGCGCGCCGAAGATGTAGCCAACCGTCCATTTGTGCGCGTATGCCTCGAAGAAACAGTCCGTGCTGCCGGCAAATCCAGCAAGCCAGGCGATCAAGGCGCGCAGACGCGAGTGACGGAATACCCGGTCGTTGCGGCGAAACTCGACCTCTTGAAGGCGCAGCACGCGCATAGCTGTTCCAATGAACGAGGAGATCTTACTTGCCGCCAGCTACTGGCGGTAGTTACTTCCGGCAGCCTTAATACTATGGACCTCGGGTAGCATTTCTTGCGCTGCTGAACCCCGCCGGGTTGGACACCGAAGCCGCTGTCCCTCTTACTGCCGCTACTTTTCCAGCGCCGCGGCGAAGGCGTCTAGAGACAACGAGCGCAGCAGGTTCCGGCGCATGCCGCGTTCCACCTCTGCCAATCGGTCGGAGGCTGACGTGATCCACTCAAAATCTGCCGACTCGGCTAATCGCTTTAATTCCGAGCCAATGTCCGTATTCCGGATCAACTCCGGCGCACCCGACTCGATGAACACTAGGTCGCGCAATAGCGAATAGAGCGTGCGAATGAGCGCCTCGATTTTCTCCCGCCCTTCAGCGCCAGGACGGTAAGACTCGGTAATCTTGAACAGTTCGGTATGATCGCCGCCCCGCAGAGCCGATTTCAAAATCGCCAGCGCGTGGTCGCGCGCGGCAGTATAGGCTTCGAGATCGAAGCTGCGCGCGCGACCCACCGCTCCCTCGCTCAGTCGAGCTACCAGCGCCACTTGCGCCGGTTTCCACTCCGGTCGGTGCTTCGCCAGATCCTTCTCAATCTCGTCCGTCGCGAGCGCGCACAAGGTAAACACCATGGAGCGCGAACGGATCGTCGGCAGCAACTCCCCTGCATTCTCGGTCAGCAGAAAAATGGTGGCGAATTCCGGAGGCTCCTCCAGCACTTTAAGCAGCGAGTTTGCCGCCTCTTTCATGAACGCAGAATCGGTGAAGATATAAACCCGTTCGCTGCCCTCCCCCGGGCGGTAATAGATGGTCTCAATGACGCGCCGCACCTGGTCCACCTTGACCATCATCTGCGGCGGATCGGGTGGAATCACCAGCACATCAGGATGCGTCTGCACGAAGATGCGGGTTTCTTTCTTGTCGGTCTCGCGCAGGTTCTCGCGCGCCTCGACCGCCTCGGTAAAGCGAGTTTGGAGATCGCAAGCCTGCTCGATGCGCGTGCAGTTCGCGCATCTACCGCAGAAGTCGGGGAGTCCATCGCTGGGCGGAGGATTCAGGCAGTTCATCGCCCGCGCCAGCATCAGTGCCAGAGTGTATTTGCCACACCCGTGACTTCCCGCGATGACTACGGCATGGGGAAAATGATCGCGCGCCAGCATCTCGCGCAAGCGGTGCACGGTCTCGCCATTGCCATGGAAATCAGAAAACGGCATACAAGCCAGTCAGCCAGAATTTATCACGAACGGTAGCGGCGTTGAGGCCTCCGCAGTTTGACCCTCTGCGCACAAGCCCTTAAACTTAAAATGTTCTCCGCCTATTGTTGGATCGGCCGGTCGGGTGGTCATCCTGCGGGAGGAATTCCTGAGTCGTTTCCTGGTTTCTGGCTTGCGAGCTTGCATCATTGTGGCTTTTCTCGGCCTGCTGGCGCCTTTCTGCGCCGCGCAGAACACTCCCATTACCTTGGACACGAGCGAAACCCTGTTCTCGGTGCTCACCGCCATGAACGCTTGTGGCTACGACGCGAATTTGAACGGGTCCGATGCGCAGCGTCTCAACATACGCGCCGAGGTGCAGCGGAACCTGCGCGACTCCGAAGAAGCACAAGGGGCGCTCAAGGCAATGTGCGACTGGTATGTCGCGCACCGCGGTAAAGACCCGCGTCATGATCTTTCTCAGTTCATCTCCCTAGCCCTTTATCTGCAGGGGCCTCCGCACTTCCTGCCTCGCGTCAAAGAGGACGAACTGCCTCCAGATGCCGTGCCCATCGTGGGATTTGGTGCTTTGCTGGAGCGCTTTTACGAAAAAGCGCAACTGCATGAAATCTGGGAACGTCACCGCGCCAACTACACCGCGCTGGTGAATCGATATCACGAGCCACTGGCCAAGATGGTCTTTGATACCGACATCTACCTTCGGCTGCAGTCGGGCGGCTACCTGGGCAAGACGTTCACCGTCTATTTGGATTTCCTCGGCGACCCCAGTGAAACCAACGCTCGCAATTACGGCAACGACTATTACATTGTAGTTTTTCCTTCTCCCGACCCCGGCGTGCCGGACCCGCTGAAACTGCCCCAAATTCGGCATACTTATCTTCACTACCTGCTCGATCCCATGGCCGAAAAACACTTCAGCGCGGTCAAACGGCTCGATCCGCTGCTGCAATCGGTCAAACGTGCGCCGCTGGATGAGAACTTCAAAACGGACATTGGGCTCCTGGTCACCGAATGCCTGGTACGGGCCATAGAGATTCGCATGACGGGAAACAAGCAAACGGCCGAGCCTATGCGCCTGCAGGCGGTCGACGATGCGGTCAGGCAGGGATATATCCTGACCAGGTACTTCTATGCTGCGCTGCTGAACTTCGAAAAAGACCCGTCGGGATTGCGTACTGCGTACTCCGACATTGTCGGCGCCATCGACGTCAGGCAGCAGGAGAAGGCCGCCAGCGAAGTCCAATTCGTGCGTAGCTCGGAACCCGAACTGGTCCAGCTTTCCCGCATGGAAGACCGGCGAATGCTGGTCACCGCGGAGAAGCGGTTGGCTGCGGGCGATGCCAAGGGAGCACAGGAACTCGCGCAACAGGCACTGGATCGCAAGATCGGCGATGAGGGACGTGCGCTGTTCATCCTGGCACAGGTTGCCGTGGCGAACAAAAACCGGGAGGGTGCCGCAGAAAATTTCCAGAAAGCGATCCAAGCCACCCGGGACCCCAAAGTTCTGGCCTGGTCGCATGTATATTTGGGCAGAATCATGGATATGAAAGAGCAGCGCGACGCGGCGTTGAACGAATATCGCGCCGCTCTGACCGTGGGCGCCGATTTGCCCGAAGTCAAGGCCGCAGCCGAGCGAGGATTGCAACAGGCTTACGAACCTCCGGTGAAACCGCAGTAAGTGTTGTTACACCGAAGCAAAAGCTGCGGAGTCTGCCATTGCCTGCGATAGAATGCAATTTCCGGAATTCAGGACGTTGTCGAGGAGAGCTATGAAGCGAGCAGCGATCGTGATCGCAGTGCTGGGGATATCCGCGGGCGCCTGGGCGCAGGACAAACCCGCAAGCCAAAGTGCCCCAAGCGCTCAGGGAGCACCAGCAGCGCCGGGCAAGCGAGCCCCGGCGGCTAAGACTCAGCCGGAGTTTGATGCCTACAAGACCGCCATCCAACTGACCGATCCGGCCGCCGCGGAAAAAGCGGCGCAGGATTTTTCGGCGAAGTTTCCGGATAGCGAATTGCGCGTGGTGCTCTACAAGTCAGCCATGCAGAAGTATCAGGCGAATGCGGACAAGATGCTGGAGATGGCGCAGAAGGCGCTGGCGATCGATCCGGATGATCCCGAGGCGCTGGTCACGGCTTCGCAAGTCTTGGCGGAGAAGACGCGGGATACCGACCTGGACCGCGATCAAAAAATAGCCGAGGCCAAGAAAGATGCGGAGCGCGCTCTGGTGACCGTCGACAGCGACGTGCCCACCGCGGGCTTCCCCCCCGAGAAGATCGATCAGTTCAAGCGCTTCGTCCGCTCCGAGGCGTATGCGATTCTGGGCACGCTCGCCTCCAACGCCAAGAATTATGCGGAGGCGGAGACTAACCTGCGTAAGTCGATCGAGGCATTTCCCGAGCAGGTAGACCCGGTGGCGGTGTTGCGGCTGGCCATCGCGCTCGATATGCAAAGCAAGTATCCCGACGCGTTGAAGTACGCTAATCAAGCGGTGGATCTCACAAAGAACCAGCCAGATTCGCCCGCGGCCAAAGCGGCGCTTTCGGAGCAGGATCGGCTCACCAAGCTGAGCAGCGGATCGGCCCCCGGGCAGAGTGCGGCACCACAGAAAAATTAGCTCTCCGCAAAAACGCTACTCTCCGCTTCTCAGGCGAACTGTGCTCGCCGGAACAGCCGAGACGGCTGTCCGCTAGCATAACTTCACTGTTTTTTTTATGAAGGAACGGGAAATAACAGCTTTGGAATTGGGATTGGGCTATCACTTTCGCCGCCGCGCCGTCATTGAGCAGGCGGTCACGCATAGCTCGCAGGCCCGGGAGCAAGAAGCGCAATCTGCGGGCGAGAGCAAATATAAAGTACGCGACAACGAGCAGCTCGAGTTTTTGGGCGATGCCGTGCTCGCGCTGGTTACGAGCGAGGAGTTGTTTCAGCGTTTTCCCCAGTTTCGTGAAGGCGAGCTTTCCAAGTTGCGGGCACATCTGGTCAGTGAAAGGCATCTCATCCAGGTAGCACAACAGCTGGAATTGGGGCACTACCTGCGGCTAGGACGGGGAGAGGAAAAGAGTGGCGGTCGTGGCAAAACGGCACTGCTGGTGGATGCCCTGGAAGCGATCCTGGCGGCTATCTATCTTGACGGCGGGTTGGAAGTAGCCCGCGAATTTGTGCTGCGCAATGTGATCGCGCCGGAGTTGGAGCGCATGGAGCAGGGCGGCGGCACGCTCCCCATCACCGACTTCAAATCTGCCCTGCAAGAAGCAGTACAGAGTCTCGGGCTTCCGCAACCGGCTTACGTGTTGGTGGAGGAGGCCGGCCCGGAGCACAACAAAACATTCACCGTGGAGGCCCGTCTACACGGAAAAGATAAGGATGGAAGTTTTATAGGCCGCGCCAATGGATCAACCAAGAAGACCGCGGAGCAGGATGCAGCACGACAGGTGCTAACGTTCCTGGCATCGAGACCGAAATCGGGCGAAGGAAAAGCAGCGGCCCGCGTACCACACACATCAGATAAGTAGAGTTCATGGATTCTCCCAACCCACCCATCGTCGCAGCGGGGCAGCCAGGGCCTCCTCCCATCGCCGTTGCCACCGCCGACCCCGGTTTCGCGCCACAGGAGTCGCCGCACGAGGAGCCCGCCTCTGCTGCGCCTCAGCCTCAGCCCAATGCCAGCTTTGCCGCCGATATCGTTAGCTCCTTGCAGTCGCTTATCGGAACCATCGTCATTGCGATTTTTGTCATCACCTTCGTGGTGCAGGCTTTCCAGATTCCCTCCGAATCGATGGAAAACACTCTCCTGGTCGGCGACTACCTTCTTGTAAACAAGCTTTGCTACGGCGGGCACGGCTTGGGGGATCACATCATGCCTTATCAGAAGATCTCTCGCGGAGATGTGATCGTGTTTCATTATCCCGTGGACCCCAAGCAGCATTTCGTCAAGCGCGTGATCGGCGTCCCCGGCGACCGCTTGCGCATGGTCAACAAGACCGTCTACATCAACGGAAAACCCCTGACTGAGCCTTACGTCCGCTTCCTGGAGCCGCCCAGCAACCTGTTTCGCGACAATTTCCCGCGCACCGATATGCCCATCATCTACGGCATGGAGGGTAAGTGGTGGCTGGAAATGCGCAAACTGGTCGAGGATGGCGAATTGATCATTCCCCAAGGCAACTATTTCGTCATGGGCGACAATCGGGATGACAGCCAGGACAGCCGGTACTGGGGATTTGTTCCGCGTGAAAATATCATTGGACAGCCGTTGCTGATTTATTGGTCGGTAAAGACCCTCGATCAAGACGTTCCATCCGGCAAGGCGTACCGCTTTGCATATGCGTTGACTCATCTGTTCCAGAACACCCGCTGGAACCGGACCCTGCGACTGGTACACTGAATGACGTGGCCCGAGCAATCAAAACAGTCGAAAGCACCCCGGTGGCGAAGAGAGACGGCAGCTTAGAAAAGAAACCAGCCGAAGAAAGGCCGAAGGAGACCACCGTCGAGTTTCTGGCCTCGCTCTGTGCCGTCCTGGTCACAGGCCTGTTTATTATCACATTCGTGGTACAGGCGTTCGAAATTCCTTCCAGTTCGATGGAGGACACGCTGCTGATCGGTGACCATGTCTTCGTCAATCGCATTCAGTTTGCTCCCAAGAGCAACTGGATCGGCCCTCTGCTTCCCTACCGCGACGTCCACTTTCGCGACATCGTGGTTTTCTTGTCGCCGGAGACACCGGGTCTGTATGTCGTAAAACGCATTATCGGGATCCCCGGCGATCACATTCATTTGCGCGACGGGGTTGTCTACCGCAACGGTCAGGCTCTGGACGAGCCCTATGTCTTGCACGACCGGGACACACTTGATCCTTATCGCAACAATTTTCCCTCCGTTCCTCCGGGCGATGACCCCAATGTCTGGTCGAACTGGGCCGTCGATTTGCCGTCCTACATCCATGGCGACGACATCGTCGTTCCACCGGATCACTACTTCGCCATGGGCGACCACCGGGGCGTGAGCCTCGACAGCCGCTACTGGGGATTCATTCCCAAGCAGAACGTGATTGGGCGGCCAATGTTTATTTACTGGTCCTTTGAAACGCCCGACGATCAATATCGCAAGACGACCTTTGCCGATCGCGTGGAATTCATCGTAGGGCAGGTCGTGTTGCACTTCTTCGACAAGACACGCTGGAAGCGAACCCTCCAGTTTGTGCGATGAAGACCCTCGGACTTTCGGTGAGGGCAGGGTGAAGTCGTTCTCCTCTAAGCGACGCATCGCGGTCCTGGCAGCCATTCTGCTAGCCCTTTTCGTTATTCGGCCCGGTGCCTCACGGTTGAAGTCCCGCATCATTCGTTCCATCAGCGCAGCTGTGGGCCGCTCTGTGGATATTGGCTCGGTGCACATCCGGCTTTTGCCCCGACCCGGTTTCGATCTGGAAAACCTGGTGGTATACGACGATCCCGCGTTCGGGGCCGAGCCTATCGTCCGAGCCAGCGAGGTCACCGCCGCCCTCCGCCTAACCTCCCTGTTGCGTGGGCGCATGGAGGTCGCGCGAATGGACCTGACTGAGCCCAGCCTGAATCTGGTGCAGGGTGAAGGCGGGCACTGGAATCTGGAGGCGCTACTGGAACGCTCGGCGCGCATCCCGCTAGCGCCCACGGGCCGTGCGAAATTGGGGCCACGGCCGGCCTTCCCTTACATCGAGGGCACATCGGGACGCATAAACTTCAAACGGGGCCAGGAAAAGAAGGCCTACGCACTCACCAACGCCGATTTTTCCTTGTGGCAGGAATCCGACAATTCATGGGGCGTCCGGCTGAAAGCCCAGCCCTTTCGTACCGACATGAATTTGAACGATACGGGGCTGCTGCAACTCACTGGCACCTGGCAGCGGGCGGACGCTTTGCGAGACATGCCACTCCAGGTCAATCTCGAATGGAGCCGTGCGCAACTGGGCCAGATCACGAAATTGATTAGCGGCAACGATCAAGGGTGGCGGGGAGAGATCCTGTTGGACCTCATCCTCACAGGCACTCCGACCAGGCTGCACATCGCTGCCACTTATTCGCTGGATGACTTTCGCCGCTACGACATTACCAGCGGTAAAGCCTTGCGCATGGGAGCACGTTGCGACGCCGACTACAGCACTGATACCCATGACTTTCAGGAGGTGATGTGCAGCGCTCCGATCGGCGACGGACTTCTCACCCTGACAGGAGACGTGGGTTTTCCGGGGAGTCACCAATATTCTCTCGCCGCCTCTGCCCACAACATACCCGCAGCCGCACTCGTGAGCCTGGCGCAACGAATCAAGAAGAATCTCCCGGATGACCTCGCAGCCGAAGGGATTCTGGACGGGAAGCTCTCGCTCGCCGGCGATGGACAATCCCCGCCAGCATTGAAGGGCGCCGGACAGATTACCGATTTCCATCTGAGTTCCGCATCCAACAAGGGCGAGTTCGGCCCCGAGACTCTGCCTTTTGCTGTTGCCTCTGCTTCCGCGCTCCAGGCGAAAGCCAGCCGGCCTGCTGGGACGCGACCTTCTAAGGGCCCACTGCTTGATATTGGGCCATTTGCGGTTGGGGGCGCGCATCCCGGCAGCGCAATATTCCGCGGCTCCGTGGACCCCACGGGTTACAGCTTTACCATCACCGGCGAGACCGAGATTGCGAAGGCTCTGCGGGTCGCCCGCATGGCCGGGCTCCCGGCGCTCGCGTCGAATGTCGACGGTTCGGCCCAACTCGACCTTCTCCTGGCGGGGAATTGGACCGTGCCCGGCAATGGCTTCGCCTCACCCCAACTCACCGGCACAGTGAAGTTGCACAGTGTCCATGTGCCAGAGCGAAGCGCCGGAGTCCGCGCCGAGATCGTTTCCGCGGAAATGCAATTGTTGCCTGACGCCGTTCATGTGGTGCGCTTGAACGCCAATGCGGCCGGCACCGCCTGGACTGGATCTGTGGATCTGCCACGTGGATGCGGTACTCCGGACGCCTGTCCCGTGCACTTCGCCCTGAATACGAATAAGACGGCACTGAGCGATGTCCAGGAATGGCTGAATCCCAATTCCAGGAAGCGTCCCTGGTACCGGGTTCTGACCATGGGCGGCGAAGCACGTCCGGCATGGTGGACCACTCTGCGCGCCAGCGGCCGAGTGACTGCAGCCCGTTTTCAGATTCATGGAATCGAGGCCGCGCACGTTTCTGCCAATCTCAGTGTAGAGGATGGCAAGCTGCGCATCGCAGGGCTCACTGCGGACGTATTGCAGGGAAAGTATCACGGCGACTGGAACGTGAACTTTTTAAAAACTCCGGTGGTATGCGCAGGAGCAGGAGACCTGGCCGACATCTCGCTGAGGGCAGTTGCCGACCTCATGAACGATGGCTGGGTCGCGGGCACAGCCAACGCAAGTTACGAACTCAAAGGCTCGTGCCCGGCAGATTTTTGGAGCTCTGCCGAGGGCAAGCTGCACGTCGATGTCACAGATGCGCTCTTCCCCCACGTCATGATCGGAGACGGATCCGGAGCGCTCCAGGCGAGCCATATCAAAGGCCAAGCCCGGCTGCACGATGGTCAGATTGAAATCACCGATACCCACCTGATCTCGCCAGACGGAACCTACGACTTGAGCGGCACCGCCTCCCTCAAGCGCGAGGTGGACTTGAAGCTTACCCGGATTCCGAATGTTCCCCCGCAAACCGGATACAGTATCGGCGGCACGCTGGAAGCGCCGAGAGTAGCGCCGTTGAGCCGCACTGAGCAGGCTCAACTGAAACCCTAGGTTGACTATGGCCGACGCTTAAGGCACATACGCCGGACCTCGCAGCACCTTCCCCGGAAGCGCCCCGGTCATCTTTCCCTGATCGATTGCGGGAACTCCGTTCACCAGCACGAATTCCATTCCATCAGAGAGCTGATTGGGATTGTCGAAAGTAGCGCGGTCGCGCACGGTCGCAGGATCGAATACCACCACATCGGCCCACATTCCGGTTTTTAGAACACCGCGATCCGCAAGCCGCATGCGTTGTGCCGGCAAGGCGGTAAACTTTCGGATCGCGTTCTCCAGGCTCAAAGCCTTGTCTTCGCGAACATACTTACTGAGAATTCGCGGGAACGTTCCGTATGCCCGGGGATGAGGGTGAGCGTGGCCCAAAAGCCCCTCGGGAGAAGTTCCCTCGGAGTCGTTGTCAATCGAAACCCAGGGCTGTTGCAATGCGAGGGTCACGTCCGGCTGAGACATGCCAAACACGGCCACACCCGTGTTCGGATCCTGAATCAGAAAGTCGAACAGCGCGTCGATGGGATCTTTGTTCCACAGCTTGGCGACTTCGGAGAGGCGCTTGCCCTGCATGGAAAGCAGAGCGGGATTCTGCACCGCTCCGATCATGATGGCTTCCGGCCCGGGAATCTCCTGCCACTCGTTGTCCCAGTCGCGGGATGGCGTCAGCATGTCTTTGCGGATGCGCGCTCGGGTGGCGGGATCTTTTAGACGTTCCACTAGCTTCTGGGTTCCGCCGTCGTGGGCCCAGGGCGGAATAAAGGCCGAGAAATCGTTGTACCAGGCGGTGTAGGCGTAGGTATCGGCAGAAACATCGGCTCCCGCAGCGCGAGCCGCGTTGATCTTGGCCACGACCTCCGGCATACGTCCCCAGTTACTCTTCCCGGCAACTTTGATGTGCCAGATCTCGACCGGAATATGGCCTTCGCGCCCGATGCGCAGCGCCTCATCGATCGCCTCTAGCACCGAATCGCTTTCGTTGCGCATGTGGGTAGCGTAAATGCCGCCGAACTTTCCGGCTTCCCCGGCCAGAGCAATGAGTTCAGCCGTCTTCGCGTAAGGCGCGGGCGCATACTCGAGCGAGGTCGAGACCCCTACAGCGCCATCCTTCATGGCTTCGCGCACCAGAGTCTTCATCTGCTCCAGTTGCTCTGGAGTGGGCTGCCTGTCTTCATCGCCGAGCACCATCCGCCGGACTTGCGTCGCGCCCACATAGCTGCCGAGATTGATGCCGATTCCCTGTTTTTCCAACCGGCCGAAATATTGCCGGAACGTTTTCCAGTCAGGCGTAAGGTGGTAGTACTCGTAGCTCTTGCGGTCGGACTGGATGATCGCGTCATTGAGCGGTGCGATGGAGTTCCCTTCTCCCGTGATCTCCGACGTGATTCCCTGGAAGATCTTCGATGGAAGGCGCGGGTCGACCAGGATCGTCATCTCGGACTGGCCGAGCATGTCGATGAACCCCGGCGCAACCACCTTTCCTCCGGCATCGATGGTGCGCTTACGCGCTGCCTGGGAGAGGTTGCCAATAGCCGCAATTTTTCCGGCGCGAATGCCAAGGTCACCGGAATACCAAGGCGAGCCCGTGCCGTCCATGATGTGGCCATCGCTGATCACCAGGTCAAAAGCTGGTTCCGTCTGGGCCTGAACCCAGCCCACGACCAGCACTGCCATAAAGGCCAGTGACAGCGCTTTTCTTGTTTTCTGAATCATCCAGATTCCTTTCCCGTCCTATTCATGAGTGCTGCAGCTGCGCCCAACAAAATCCAGATGGCCAGAGCAATCCACTCAGAGATTGTGAAATGCCCGGGGACGATGGGAACCACTTTCATCAGAACCAGCCCAATGGCGACGGCAAGTCCGAGAACGGCGATTGCTCCGCCTGCGAGGGAGGCGTTACTGGACGCCTTACGGGTACTGGCGCGGAATGTCATTGCCAGAAAGGCCGCGCAGGTCGCAGCCCACCCGATCGCAGATGCCACCGAACCAACCTCGGTGATGGGAACCAGGATGGCGTCCCCCAGAAGCATGCAAATGGCCGTCGCCGAGCCCACGCACAGTACTGCCGTGGACGGAGTCTGATTCCGGATATGAATTGCGCCCACCCGCGGTGCAATCATCCCACGCCGCCCCAACGCGAAGAACAGGCGGCTGGCGGCAACGAAGTTTCCATTGAAGCATTTGAACAGCGATAGCAGGGCTGCCGCCAGAATGATGTTCACAATCCACCGCGACCCCAGCGCCTGCTGGAACGCAACTGCGGTCATGAATCGGGTGCTCGTTAAACTGCGCCATGGAGCTACGAACGCAACCGTCGCAACAATGCTGGCATAGAACAGAATGCCAATCAGGATCGCCATCCAGATCGCGGTCAAAAAAGTTCCGGCGCGGAATTCCGGGTTGGCCTCCTCCGCCGCCTTGCCCACCGACTCAAACCCTGTCATGAAATAGGGAACGATCTGGATCACCAGCAGAATCGAGATCAGCGGCGAGTGCGTGAACAGCGGCGCCAAGTGCTGAGCAGATCCCCGGCTCACCCCCAGCAGCACAAAGATAACGAATAGCGCCAGGGTGCCGAAGCTCGTCCAGTTCTGAAAAGTCGCGCTCAGCCGCACCCCACGATAGTTCAGATAAGTGAGCAGCGCGGTCAGAGAAAGGCTGACGATCAGGCGCGGCAGAAATACCGGGCGTCCGCCGACCGCGTACAACTGCATAGAATCGAGGGCAGGAAAAATGTAAGCCGCGATGCGACCCACAGCCACCGCTTCCCAGGGACATACGATGAAGTACGCGAGGGTCATCATCCAGCCGGTGGCGAAGCTGACGCTCCGCGGGAAGACCGCCGAAGTGTAGGCAATTTCCCCGCCAGCGTCCGGCATGGCGATGACCAGCTTGCCGTAAACCCAGCCAATGGGAAACAACAACGCACCGCCGATCACAAACCCGAGCACCGTCCCCAGTGCGCCGCCCCGGGTAAGCCAGTCATCCATAATGACCAGCCAACCCACGCCCACCATGGTGCCCCATCCCAGCGTGAAGTAGTCGGTTGCGCGCAGTTTGCGGGCGAGGGTGGGCACGGAACTGGATTTGTGAGGCGCGCGAATTATATAGGATCGTTCACGGCACAGCCGGCTGGCCGGGCGGCGGAGCACATTGCATTGCACCGCTGGCGGGGCAATTCCGGCTTTTTGCATGGTAGTATCGAACTCAGTCCCGCATGAAACTCCAGATTCTGAATCCTACAGGTCACCCTGCATCGGCGATCGTCTGCCGCAAGGTCAGGCTTTCGCAGAAATGACCCCCGGCGCCACAACCCGCAAACGCGTACTCAGCGGCATGCGCCCGACTGGGAAGCTGCACCTCGGCAACTTCGTCGGTGCGTTGCAGAACTGGGTCGGAATGCAGGACCAATACGAATGCTTCTTCTGCGTGGTCGATTGGCACGCGCTCACCACCGATTATGCGGACACTTCGCGCGTGAAGGAGAATTCTCTCGAGGTCGCCTTCGACTGGCTGGCCGCGGGTCTGGATCCGGAAAAGTGCGTCCTGTTTTTCCAATCCCATGTGCCGGAGCACGCTGAACTCCACTTGCTCTTCTCGATGATCACGCCTCTGGGGTGGCTCGAGCGTGTGCCCACCTATAAAGAGCAGCGGGAGAACATCAAGGACAAAGACCTGGGGACCTACGGATTTCTCGGCTATCCGCTCTTGCAGGCAGCCGACATTCTGGTTTACAAGGCGGACTGCGTTCCCGTGGGTGAAGATCAGGTCGCCCACGTCGAGCTGACCCGTGAGATTGCCCGGCGCTTCAACGCATTTTACGGCAGTGGCAAGCCGGTTTTTCCTGAGCCTCAGAGCCTGCTGACTCCTGCCGCCAAATTGCCCGGCACCGACGGACGCAAGATGTCGAAGTCGTACGGCAACACTATTATGCTGGCCGACCCGGAACCCGTCGTGCGTCAGAAGTTGAAGACGATGGTGACGGATCCAGCACGGGTGCGGCGTTCCGATCCCGGCAATCCGGATCTTTGCCCAGTGGGCGATCTGCACAAAATCTTCAGCAGCAATGAAACGATGGCCAAGGTGAATGACGGTTGCCGGACGGCGGGCATCGGCTGCATTGAGTGCAAGAGTTGGGCGGCCGACTCGCTAGTACGACTGTTGAAACCCATGCAGGAGCGCCGGAAGAAATTTGAGCAGAATCCGCGCCTCGCCTGGGATATCCTTGAGGCGGGGAGCCAGCGCGCGCGCCAGGCCGCCGGCGAAACCATGCAGGATGTGCGCGCCGCTATGCACATGTCCCTGGACTATGAGGCACCACAGGGAAGAGCTGACTAACGGCGCGGCGAACAGCCATGACTGAAGAAACAAAAATCGTTTCTAACGCGCAAGCGCTTCCCCCGGTTCTCGTGAGCAGCCCTGCTGGCAAGGCGAAGGACTCCTCGAGAAAAGAGGAAAGCGATTTTCCTTTCGCAGTTGCCGTGGACAACGTTTATGAAGGGCCGCTCGATCTTCTGCTCGATCTCATTCGCAAGCAGGACATCGACATCTACGATATTCCGATCGCAAAGATCACGGCGCAATACCTGGCATACGTGGAGAAGATTCGCGACCTCGATGTCAACATCGCCGCGGAATTCATCTACATGGCGGCCGTCCTGATTCACATCAAATCGAAAATGCTGCTGCCTCGCGATCCGCTGGCCGGCCCCGAGGAGCAGGAAGATCCGCGCGGCGAACTAGTCAACCGCCTGCTGGAGCACGAAAAATTCAAGTCGGCCGCACAGATGCTGCTGCAGAAGCAGCAGATTGAAGACGCCGTGCTGTCCAATCCGTCGCTGAAAGAATTCATGGATGACGAGGGCACGGAGCCAGAAATTGCCGCCGATGTCATCGACCTGGTCAAGACCTTTCAGCAGGTGCTCGAGCGGGTGCGCACGCGTCCCGTCCTGAACGTCGACGAGGAAACCGTCACGGTCGGTCAAATGATCGATTATCTGCGGCGCCGCTTGTCGCTGGAAGACCGGCCCATCCGACTGAAGCAGCTTTTGATGAAAGTGCAGTCCAGGCAGGCTCTGGTCTGCATGTTCCTGGCGCTGCTGGAACTGGTGCGCCTGCAGGCTATTCAGGTGCGCCAGGACAAATTGTTCGGCGAGATCGCTGTCCGCAAGCACACGCATTTCGAAGAAGTCATGAACCAGCAAGCGGCGGTAAGGGATGACTGGAGGTAGCAGGGAGCAGAGTTGATACTCAGCGGCCGCTGGTTTTGTCCGCTCCGCTTCGCCTTTGCGGGACAGCCCAAGGGCTATCGCTACGGAACTAACTTCAATGTCTTTAAAAGCTCAACTCGAAGCCATCATTTACGCGACCGAGACTCCGATCACACTCGACCAGATGACCGCGCTGGTCAAAGACACGCTCGTCGCGGAGGGAATTTCTGCCGACGGCGAGATTAAATCTCGGGTGCGCTCCTGCCTGGAAGAGCTTGTCGGCCAATACGGGTCCGAAGACCACGGCATTGAGATTCGCCAGGTCGCGGGCGGGTATCGCATGTCCACCAAACCCGAGCAGCACGAAGTGGTGCGCTCCTTCGCCAAGAGCCTTAAACCTCCCATCCGTCTCTCTCTGCCAGCGCTGGAAACCTTGGCGGTCATTGCTTACAAGCAACCAGTAACCGTTCCTGAGATCAATGACATCCGCGGAGTGGATTCCGGCGGCGTCATCGGAACGCTGCTCGAGCGCAAGCTGATCACCACCGCGGGCCGTAAGCAGGTCATCGGGCGGCCCATTCTGTACAAAACCACGAAGGAATTCCTTATGCGATTTGGGCTGAAGGACGTAAATGAATTGCCCAGCATGGAGGAGTTCGAAAAGTTGGTCGCGGAATCATTTCAGTCCGAGTTGATGCCAGCCGAGACCGCGACACAACCTGAGCAAGCGCAGCCCAGTAACGGGCAACCGGCAGCCGCCGACGCCCAGCCGGACGGGGCCCAGCAGGTTTCGGAAGCCCCAGAGCAGAGGGTAGAGGAAACGGAAAAAGCGGGATAAGCCGCCCCGCCAGCTCTTGCATCTGGCCCAGCATCGCTGAAACGGTGCGGAACTTGATCCGCCCCGCCTAGTCGTCGCTGATGCAGTAGCGGGTGCACAGCTCCTTCGTCCATTCTAGTGGTAGCATCCTACCTACATGCCTGCGGAACGCCTGCAAAAGATCATCGCCGCCGCCGGAGTCGCCTCCCGCCGCAAAGCCGAAGAATTGATCAGTTCCGGCCACGTAAAGGTCAATGGAACCACGGTCACCGAACTGGGCAGCAAGGCTGATCCGGAAACTGATCACATCCGCGTCAATGGCAAGCTGCTTCAGCCCAGCGAACAACGTCATGCATATTTCCTGCTGAACAAGCCCAAAGGTTACGTCACCACGATGAGTGATCCCCAGAAACGGCCTACAGTCATGGACCTGCTCCGCGGGATCCGAGGACGCGTCTATCCTGTGGGACGGCTCGACTACGCCAGCGAAGGTCTACTGCTCCTCACCAACGATGGAGAACTGGCGAACCAACTCATGAAGGCGGCTTCCCACGTGGCTAAGACTTACCTGGTCAAGATCGCCGGCACTCCCCGCGAAGAAGCCCTGGAGAAATTACGCAAAGGGTTGTCCATAGCAACCGACGACGGCAAGCGCGTGCGCACCGCTCCTGCTGCTGTTCGCGTGGTCAAAGAAGCGGCGAATCCCTGGTACGAAATCACCCTGATCGAGGGGCGCAATCGCCAGATCCGGCGCATGTTTGAGGCGGTTGGCCACCATGTCGAGAAAATTAAAAGGGTTCGGTACGGCCCTCTCACTCTGGATGTGCCGCCAGGAGAATTTCGTCAACTTACGCTGAAGGAAGTGCAGCGCCTGAAATCGGCAACCAAAGGTACGGACAGGAAAACCCTGCGATGAGCTGCCCCCATGACCCGATTCTTTGATCTGATGTCACTGCCCGCGCGCGAGAGCTTGGGCTTTTTTTCCTCCCCATCCCGCAACGATGATAGGGCGAATGTTGGATCTGCCGTGATCCGGCTCGATGCCAACGAAAACCCGTTTGGCCCTTCACCGCTCGCTCTGGAAGCGGCAGCAGCCGCCCTGAATACTTCGAATCTCTATCCCGACGACGACTCCATCCCGCTGCGCCGGAAGCTTGCAGACGTTCACCAGCTTCCCGGCGAACAGATCCTGATCAGCGCGGGCTCAACGCAGATGCTCTCGCTACTCTGCCAGACTTTGCTCGGACCCGGGCTCAACGCGATTACCAGCGAGCGTTCGTTCGTCGTTTATGGAATGGCAGTGCGTGCCAGCGGAGCGCAACTGATCGAAGCGCCCATGCGTGGCGACCACATCAATCTTCCCGCCATCCTGGACCTGATTAACGAGCACACGCGCCTGATCTTCCTGGCAAATCCGAACAATCCAACCGGGACGATGCTCGATGCGGAGTCGATCGACCAGTTCATTGCACAGGTCCCCGGCCATGTCGTCATCGTGCTGGACGAGGCGTATTACGAGTTTGCCGCGCATTTTGCGGAGAAGCGCAAAGTGAACTATTCCCGGTCACTCGACTACCTGCGGGGAACGGAAAATGTGGTCGTGCTCAGGACATTCTCGAAAGTTCACGGCCTGGCTGGCCTGCGCATCGGTTACGGCATGGGGCCCGCCGAACTCATGGCTTACTGTGCAAGGATGCGAAATACATTTTCAGTTTCATCCGTCGCGCAAGCTGCCGCGCTCGCCGCCACCGCAGATGAAGATCACGTTCTGGAGACACTCGCCAACAACGCAGAACAGGCTCAGAGTCTGGGCGTCGGTCTTTCTGAATTGGGCTTTCATGTGGTCCCGACCTGGGCAAACTTCCTGTATTGCAACGTAGGTCAAGAGGCGGCCGCCTTTGCCCTTCGCCTTCGTGGGCAGGGCATCAGCGTGCGGCCCCTGGAGGCTTGGGGCGCACCGGGATGTATTCGCGTCACCATCGGCACGCCCCAGCAGAATGATGCCCTCCTGCATGCCGCCCAGGAGATCGCTCGCAGGTCTCCCGACACGCGCGTTGTGGGACAATAGACGGCTTCCTGCGCATCACCAATGCTATCTTTGCCGGAGACCCGATGAGGCCACTCGTCCCGCTACTTTTGCTGGTGATCACGACGACTGCTAGTTGCACATCGCACGCCCAGAATGCC
This sequence comes from Candidatus Sulfotelmatobacter sp., assembly GCA_025928375.1. GTDB lineage: Bacteria > Acidobacteriota > Terriglobia > Terriglobales > Acidobacteriaceae > Sulfotelmatobacter. The sequence goes on along the minus strand of JAICJP010000003.1, from coordinate 5,149 downwards.
ACCCCCATGCGGGAGTTGACCTGGGACACATACCTCGACAAAGTGCAGGGTGCGTGGATGGGCAAGATGATCGGGGTCACCTTTGGCCAACCATGGGAATTCCAATACCAGAACACGCCCATCGGATTCGATATCACCGATTGGCCTCTCTCGCCCAGTCGCATGAAGGCTTACCGGGCGCGAGCCGCCAATAAGCCCGGCCAGGAAAGCTGGGAACCCATTACCCGCGAAGCCGACGATCAGAAGATCGTCATCATTCATGACTTCATCGCCAACTCCGAAAAGGAACATCCCAGCTTCGGCGCTCCCGACAACGACGACATCTACATCAATCTGCTATTTCTCTACTGCCTGCGGCGCTACGGTATCGATGTTGATCCTGTAACCGTCGCGCACGAGTGGGACGCCAAAATCCGGCAAGTCTGGCATGCCAATGATGCCGGCCTGAAGAATATTCGCAAGGGCATCCTGCCGCCGGATTCCGGTAACCCGCGATACAACCTGCACGCCGACGACATCGATTTTCAGATCGAGTCTGACGTCTTCGGAATGATCTCCCCGGGCATGCCCCAGGTATCGAACCGCTACGGCGAACGCATGGGTCACATCATGAATTACGGCGACGGCGTCTATGGGGGGATGTTCATTTCGGCGATGTATACCCAAGCCTTTTTCGTGAAAAACATTCGAGAGGTGGTAGAGAACGGGCTGAAGGCGATTCCCGCCAAGAGCCTGTACGCGCAGTTGATTCGCGATGTGATCCGCTGGCATGACGAGAATCCCAACGACTGGCTGAAAACCTGGCACCTGCTGCAGGCGAAGTGGGGTGAGGTCGATCATTGCCCCGACGGCTACAAGCAGCCCTTCAACATCGATGCCAAGCTGAACGGCGGCTACGTGGTCATGGGCCTGCTCTATGGCGAAGGCGACTGGTACAAGACCATGAACTATGCCACCCGCGGCGGTCAGGATGCCGATTGCAATCCTTCGAACGCCGCAGGAATTCTTGGAACACTGATCGGGGCCCACGCCATTCCAGCCGAATACCGCGAGCCCCTACACAACACCTACTGGAATAAGACGCTGGCCGGGCTTCCCGATTCCTACGAAATTGACGTCCTCGCCGAAGACACAGCGCAGGTGGGATTGAAGGTGTTGCTGGCCAATGGCGGTGAGATCACCACTCGCAACGGCAAGATGGTGCTGAGAATCCCGCGCCAGCAGCCAGTCGCGCCTGCTACGCTGGAGCAAATTGAATGGATCGACGACAAGCCGGTCCTGAAATAGACCTCAGGCCAAATCCGGCAGGCGCGCTGCTCCATAAAGCCCGGCGTCGCTTCCCAGCAGCGCTTGCGTGATGATGGTCTTCTTGCGCGAGTAGTTTGCGATCTGCGCCGACGCGCCTTCTTTCTTTGCCGTTGCGTCCTCAGGAGCGCTGGCCGCATACACCAGCGATCGCTCACGCAGTTCAGCGAACATTTTGGGTGCGAAGGCGTCCCACGCGCTAACCACTCCGCCGCCAATCACGAACATGTCGAGATCAAGCACATTGACCAGATCGGCCATCAGAATTCCGAGAACCTCGCCAAAGCGTTCGAAGATGCGCTGCGCGTCCGGGTTCCCCTGAATGGCCAGAATATACACGGATTTTGCGCTGAACTCCGGATCCGAACTCGCAGCTTTCGCCAGTTCGGGGGCTTGGCCGGACTCAATCGCCTCCCGCGCCATCCTCACCACTGCAGTCGCCGACGCGTACCGTTCTGCGCAGCCGCGGTTCCCGCAGCCGCAAAGCACTCCCTTGGGCTCGATGGTCACGTGACCGAACTCTCCCGCCATGCCGCTCATCCCATAAAACAGTTTGCCGCCGAGGACGATGGCGCCGCCGATTCCTGTGCCTAATGTCAGCATCGCCATGTTGTCAGCATCGCGCCCGGCGCCCAGCCACTTTTCTCCCAGAGCGGCGACGTTCGCATCGTTATCCAAAAAGATGCGCGCTCCGAGGCGGCGCTCGATCTCATCGCGCACCGGATAGTCCGTCCATCCCGGCAGGTTGGCCGATTTCCGCATCATGCCCTTTTCCACGTCGATGATGCCGGGCACCCCGATGCCCGCCCCCAGAAAGCGCCCCGTCCCGCGATACTGCTCGGTCAAGCGCTGGATGGCGTCGCACATTTCGCCGATGACGTAGTCGCGTCCGAGCGCGACCTTCACGCCCAATGTAATTTTTTCGAGCAGCTGCCCTTCCGTGGTAATGGCCGCAATCCGCAGGTTGGTGCCGCCCATGTCCACGCCAATCGAGTAGTCAGGCATAACGGATGAGGGTAACAGAAATCAATCGCCGAATGATGATGGTTGATCGTTGATCGAACTGCTGCTGCTTTGCGGTCAATGAAGAATCAAATGCAGCTCCTTACTTCTGGCATGTGGGGCAATAATGGCTGCTGCGCCCGGCAATCACCACGCGCTTGATCGGAGTTTTGCAGACGCGGCAGGGCTCGCCCTCGCGTCCGTAAACCCGATGCTGCAACTGGAAGAATCCTTCTTCTCCGTCGGCATCTACATAATCCGAAATCGATGACCCCCCGAGTGCAATGGCTTCACTGAGCACCTGCTGCAGTCCCACGTACAGTTTTTTGAGCTGATCGCTCGTCACGCTGGAAGCGCGCCGGCGCGGCCGAATGCCGGCGCGGAATAACGACTCATCCGCATAGATGTTGCCCACTCCGCGCAGGAGCTTTTGGTTGAGCAGCGCGCTCTTGATGGGAGTTTTGCGCCGGCGGAAGAGCGAAACGAAGCGGTCGAGATCGACTTCGAGCGGTTCGACGCCAGCGGCATCGAATGCCGTGGCCACGCTGAGACGCCCGAAGCGGCGCGGATCCACGAACCGCAATTCGCGGCCCGAGCTCAGCTTCAGAATGGCGTGCGTGTGTTTGGCAATCTCGGTCTGCGCCTCGCACACCCGCAGGCTCCCGGTCATCCCCAGGTGAACGATCCATTGGACGTGGGAAGCGGCCCGGGCGCCCACGCCCGCCTTCGCCGCTTCGGAAACCCTCCGCCGGCTCTTTGAGCTCGCCCGCACCGGCCTGGGCTCAACATCATCAGGCTGCAGATCGAAAACGATGTGCTTGCCCATGCGCCGCACGGAGGAGATCCTCCTGTGCTCCAGCGCTCGCGCGATCTGCGCTGCGGGTGATTTCAGCGGCTCTTTCTTCTGCCCCAGCCACACGGATTCGATGACGTCTCCCGTGACCCGCTTGGCCAGTCCGCGCGCAATAGTTTCAACTTCGGGGAGTTCAGGCATGAGATATTCAACCGTGCCGGAGGCTGATGCGCATCAAGCATCGGAGTGCTACAGCCCGTGGCTATTTCTTCAAGAACGTACCTTTCTCCAGTTCGTTGAAGGCCTGCTGCAGCTCTTGTTGCGTGTTCATCACAATGGGCCCGTACCATGCGACGGGTTCTTGCAGGGGCTTGCCGGAGACGAGCAGAAAGCGGATACCGTCCTCGCCTGCTTGCACCGAAACCTCATCCCCGCGATCGAAAACGACCAGAGAGCGATTCTCCGCGTCGGCGGGAGGACGAGTGTCGGCCCAACCCAAACTCTCGGTCGGCACCGCCAGCGGACCCGACGCGTTGCAGAATTTCCCGTCACCCGCGAACACGTATGCGAACGCGTGACGGGTGGTTTCGACGGGCAGCATCTTTCGCTCGCCCGGTGGTACGGAAACATCAAGATAGATCGGATCTGCTGCAATCCCGTCCACCGGCCCCTTTTTTCCCCAGAAGCTGCCGCTGACAATGCGCACGTGCGTACCGTCGTCGTCAGTGACCTCGGGGATGTCGCCCGCCTTCACTTCCTGATAGCGCGGCGCGGTCATCTTGAGGGCGGACGGCAGATTCGCCCAGAGTTGAAACCCGTGCATTCGCCCTGTGGTGTCGCCCTTTGGCATCTCCTGATGGATGATGCCACTGCCGGCAGTCATCCACTGCACGTCACCGGCCGCGATTGCCCCGTGATTGCCCATGCTGTCTCCATGCTCCACGGTTCCGGCAAGCACATAGGTCACCGTCTCAATTCCCCGGTGCGGGTGCCATGGGAATCCAGCCAAATAATCTTCCGGGACATCGTTGCGGAAGTCGTCCAGCAGCAGAAAGGGATCAAACTCTCCCGTGTTGCCGAAGCCGAAGGCTCGCCGAAGATGCACTCCCGCGCCTTCGAGCGTGGGTTTGGATTTGATAAGCCGCTTGACGGGTCGAATGGACATAACTCCTCCACAGGCTACAAAGCCGGTACATTGTACGTGTGGAGGGTTGGATGCAGCGGCACCCCATTTGGACGCGGGTGACCCAAGTTGCAGGGCTACTGCTAGTCCTTCAGCGGAACCACGGGGCTGCCATCCCGGCACAAGGTCGCCACCCGCTGCAAATCGCCATTCGCTTGTGGAACTGTCATCACAGGGCCGTAGCAGTAAATCGCGTGACCACTGGCCGCGAAGTACCATCGGCCACCGCGCGAGTGCTTGGACAACTGGCTCGTGGGTTGCGCCACCGGTTTCCTGGGACCTAACCAGCCAGACGGCAGAGTCAACAACAATGCTAGGGTCAGAAGCTTCATTGTTTCCACCTGGGTCTTAACTTCCTACCTTAGTTGCCAGAACGCTTACCGGTGAAGCTTGCAAAGCCGCAGGTCTTCGCCTGCTTAATTGGACTAAATAGTGACCAGCACCCGTGAATTGTCTCCAACATCGGACGCGGGCTTTGCTGGCATGCGGAACGGCTTCTGCTGTGCTGCCCGGTCTTGCACACTCAACTGCGAACCTGCCTGGGAAGACGGGGTTTTGTTGCTTGGTGCCTGGGTCGACGGGTTCTGCGGTACGATCTTCTGCGGTCTGGCTGTTTGGGGCGCTTGCGCCGCTTCTTGCCTATGCGCGTTCGCCTTAGCTGCGGAAAGTTCTTTGCTGTCGGTTAACAGTTCACGGATCAGGGCGCGCTGGGACTCGATGGTATTGCCCTGTTCGACAATCAGCATAGTCATCAGGGCATAGGAAATCAGGAACAGAACAGTCAGAAGCGGCAGCCACCCATTCTTCTTGCGGGCGGCGGCCTCAATCAGCGGTGCTTCCGCGGGTTCAATAGTCCCAAATAGGGT
>JAICJP010000377.1 GCA_025928375.1 Candidatus Sulfotelmatobacter sp. | reverse complement strand
TGGTTCCGTCCACTGCCACGACGGTGATCACGTCCGAAAGATTCTGCATGAGGTACCCGAAGCGCTCCTCGCTCCGTCGCAGAATCGCCTGGGCTTCGACCCGCTCGCGGATGTCGCGAAAGATGCCCATGATCGCCCGCCGTCCCTTGAGCTCGGTAATACTCGCGTTCACTTCAACCGGGAGGCGCGTTCCATCGGAACGATGTAATTCCAATTCGCAGCTCTGCTTCCCATCGGCCTGGACGGAGAGCGACGGCGGCGAACCGGCGGCGTCTTTGGAATAGAGATCCGCTTCCGCCATTCCGATGAGGTCGCTTTCCGGGAGGCCGAGCATCTCGCCCGCTCTGTGATTGGCCTCAACGATCCGGCGAGTTTCAGGATCAATAACCAGGATGGCATCATTGGCCGTGTTGATGAGGTTACGGTATTTCTCTTCCGAGTTGCGCATCTGCCGGAGCACGAGAACCGACAGCCCAATCCCTGCTAGGAGCAGCAGCGCTGTGGCCAGCAAAATGGCGCTGGAGAGCGCCCGATTCGTCCAGCGAGCGCCCTCACCCAGGACGGACGAAAACTTATCCTCCAACGGCGTCAGGCGGGCATCGATAGCGCCAATGTGCTCCGTGATTTGCCGAACCTTGGCAGGGTCAGCATGGCCGGACTGTACCTCGCGATGGAGTTCGTCGGCCAGGACACGAATCTGGTCGATATAGCCATCGCCCTCGGTCCAAATCTCAATCGCCTGCGCCATATACCCAAACCGCCGGAAATGGCGGAATACATAGGCGAGGTTCTCCACGTCATCGGCACTGTTGCGGCCCTGAATCAAGCCCTGACGGACGAGCTCCATGTCGGGGTTGGGCAGCTGCAACTGTTCCCGAGCTTGCTTGTCCCCGACTGGCACCGCGATCTCGCGTAGATATTGCTGGAAGTCCGCCTCGTTCCGGCTCTCCCCGTATTCTGTAAGGCTCAGGACGGCCCGTTTTTCCGCCTTGGACCACAGCCCCTCTCCCCCAACGTAGGCCCGAACACCGCTCAGAATCTCTGCCCGGAGCACGCCCAGCCCGAACACGCAGACCACAATGCCCACGAATACGCCGACAATCATCAGCAGTCTTTTCGCAACGGGCAGGCGCTGTAACATGTGCTTCTCAGGTCCGGCTAGTCTTCAGACTACATACCCCACGCTATGGAGCCCAACCATTTTTTAATCGGAGAGATCAGGTGGCCCAAGCTGTCGTTCTTGAGGCGCGCAGCCGAATCTCACGCCTCAAAACTGTGAGAGTGTAACTCAAGAATATCGTTGTTTTGCGGGAAAGTGTTCCAGGAGGCAAAGGGGCGGGTTGTAAAACTTCTGAGTATCGACCCCACCTGCGTGTCCCAGCCGAGGCGCTCCCCTCAACCCAATTGGGAATACCGAAAACAGTCCGGCGCGTGATCATTTACCAGTCCCACGGCCTGCATGAAGGCGTAGCAGATGGTCGATCCCACGAAGTTGAAGCCGCGGCGCTTCAGGTCTTTACTCATCGCGTCTGACTCTGCGCTGGTCGCCGGCACCTTTCGCACTTTCCAGGGATTCACCTTCGTCTTGCCGCCCACGAACTGCCAGATGTAGCGATCGAAGCTGCCGAATTCCTGCTGTACGCGGAGAAAGGCCTTCGCGTTCTGGACCGCTGAGGTGATCTTCAGCCGGTTGCGAACGATTCCCGGATCCGAAAGCAGAGTATTCACCTTCCGGCGGTCGTACCGCGCCACCCGCGCGGGATCAAAATTGTGGAATGCTCGCCGGTAGTTGTCGCGCTTGTTGAGGATCGTGCTCCAACTCAACCCTGCCTGGGCGCCTTCCAGGATGAGAAATTCAAATAGTCTCCGGTCATCGTGCACGGGCACTCCCCATTCTTCGTCGTGATAACGAATGTAGTTCTCGCCTTTCGCCCACGAACATCGGATACGACGATCATCGGAGGAGTTTCTTGGCATGCGGCACGGAAATAGAGCACCCCGGACGAGGCGTCCGGGGCTACACAACCACGCTACACAACTAGGCTACAGCAGCCGGCCGCTACTGCAGCGACTTCGGGTCGGACTTGTTTGTGGGAGACTTCTTATCCAGTAGCGACACCAGCTGCTGTGCACTCCCGGGAATGCCGACCTTGCCGCCGCGAATAATTTCTTTGGCCGTCAGCCTACGTCCATAGAGCTTCTCGTTGGCGCTGCCATCGGAGCGCAGAGTCGACCCTTCCAGAGAGACGCCGGCAAACAATCCCTTGTTGCGAGAGTACGAGAGGATTTCTGCGTTCATCACGATGTCGGTCGCACCCTCGGCCGTCCGCCCCTTTGGGCCGGCCGCAGCCGACGCGTCAGCGCCCAGCTTCACCTTGCTGCTGAGCAAAGACGTGGCGCCTTTGGGATTCATCACCAGAAGGACGAAATCGGTAGCCTGCCCACCCAACTGGAAGCCGATGCTGATCCCCTCCAGCGCATAGAGCGCGGGAGCGCCCCACTTACCCGTATAGTGCTGGCCGCCGCGGCAGATCATCACGCCGCGCCCGTAACTGCCGCCGATGCCGAACGCACCCTTCTTCACCGAAGGCAGCACTACAACGCACTCGGCTTTGTCGAGCAGGTCCTGCGGAATGTCGTCCGGGATATTCAGAATCTCCTTCAAGACCTCGCCAGCATCCTTCACCCGTTCTTGCTCGTGCTCGCTATCGGCAGCAAACGCGGAAGCTGAGAAAGACATAAGTACGGTCAGCAGACACACGATGAGCTTGTTCATCAAAACCCCCTGCAAAAGATTTTAAGAAAAAAACTGAACCGCTGTGAGACTATGTTGCCCCTGCATCTGAGGGGTAACGTGGCAGCGACTTGGGACCGCGCAAGTGGTTTGGATTGCATGTTTTGTGCCATGCCCTGGTGCGTGCTCCTTTTGTAACTTGGCACATCGCCGCGACCCCCCTAAAGTCAAGCACATAGCGGTCCGGCAGCGCTCCTACTTCGGCACGCCAAGTGCATCTAAAGAAGGAAGAAGTTTGCTGGGACGCGGGTTAGAAGGCACTCAGGGTGAAAAAATTGGATTCTCCGGGCATGAAGTACACGAACTGGAAAATTCGGGTTTTAGGCCTTTTGGCGGCAACCCTTTTGGGTTTGGGTCAATTGCGAGCCCAATCCGCCTACGTTTCCGGTGCGCCGACTCTTAATAACGCCAGCCCGGCGGCCTCCACCGAAAGCGCCGATGAACCCCAGAATGCAATTATCACCATTCACTCCCGGGTGAATGAGGTGAACGTACTCTTCATCGCTACTGACAAGCACGGCAAGTTCGTACGGGACCTGAATCAGGGCGACTTCTCGATTTTGGACGACCACAAGCCGCCGCAAGCCATCCTGAATTTCCGGCGCGAAACCGACCTGCCCTTGCATATGGGGTTGCTGGTTGATACCAGTGGGTCCGTGGGCAGCAGGTTCGAGTTCGAGCAGACTGCCGCGACCGCTTTCCTTCAGCACACCCTTCGTAAGGGATACGACCGGGCGTTCGTCACCGGCTTCAACACGCACAGCCAGGTCGCACAGGATTTCACCGATAACGTGACGCTGCTTTCGAGCGGTGTGCACAAGCTGCGAAACGGCGGCGGAACCGCACTCTACGACGCCGTATATCGAGCCTGCAAAGAGAAGTTCCTGAAGGACCGGCCCGAGCGCCCCGTACGCAAGGCGATCGTGATCGTCAGCGATGGAGAAGACAATCAGAGTGATGTTTCTAAGGCCCAGGCCATCGAAATGGCCCAGCGCGCCGAAGTCATCATTTACGCCATCTCCACCGACGACAGCGGCCTGGTAATGCGTGGCGACAAGGTGCTGGAGCAACTTGCCGAGGCCACCGGCGGACGCGCGTTCTTTCCGTTCAAGATGAAGGACATCACGCACTCGTTTGCGGCAATTGAAGACGAATTGCGCAGCCAGTACGTGGTCTCATACAAACCTGCGAATTTCGATGCTGACGGCCGTTACCGTTCCATCGAAATCTCCTCCCTGAAGAAGGACCTGCAGGTGCGAGCGCGCAAGGGATACTTCGCGCCACAGCAGTAGAAAGCGGGCGCGGCCCTCAGCCAATCTTCCGCCCCCGCTCGGTTCCAAACAAAAAAGAAGGCTCGGCCGAGGTCCGCAGTCGGAACTCAACGCCTGGACTTCAAGCCGGCTGCTTCAGCCGCACCTTGGCAGGCTCATAGGTTCCTGGAACAGTCCTCGCCGCGATAGATAGCCGATTCCACGCATTGATGGTCGCAATGGCGAGCGTGAGATCCGCAATTTCCTTCTCCGTGAAGTGTTTCCGCACCTCGGTATAGACATGGTCTGGTACGCGGCTCTCTGCCACGCGGGTCACCGCTTCGGTCCAGGACAGCGCTGCCCGCTCACGCTCCGAGTAGAAGGGCCCCTCCTCCCAGGCATCCAGCTCGTACAGGCGCTGGTC